>DASVHB010000193.1:0-8737 GCA_036379195.1 Pirellulales bacterium | reverse complement strand
CCACGCTCGATCTGGTGCTGGCCGCCTGGGAAAAGAAAAGCTCGTCCATCAAAACACTCACCTGTGCGTTTACAATGTGGGAATACGACTTTATTTTTGGCGACAGCCCCGCCACGCCCGGCCAGCCGGCCAAGCCGACTCGAGTGAGTCGCGGCGAGATCAAGTTTGCCGCTCCCGACCGCGGTGTCTATCACATCATGCAGCAGGCCGCTGGCGAGAGCCTGAAAAACCCCAAGAATGTTCAATTTGAACGCCGCGAAGGCGCCTATTGGGTCTGCGACGGCCAGGCGGTCTACGAATTCAACCACGACCAGCAGAAGCTTTACGAGCGCCGGCTGCCCCAGGAACTGATGGGCAGCGCCATCTCGAATGGGCCGTTGCCCTTCCTGTTCGGCGCGTCGGCCGAGCAGATGCGCAGACGCTACTGGCTGCGCGTCAGCACCGCGCCGGCGGTTGCGGGCAAAGAGATTTGGCTCGACGCCGTGCCCCGCTACGTCGAAGACCGCGCGAATTACCGGCAGGCTTCGATCATTTTGGACGAAAAAACCATGCTGCCTCGCGCCCTGCTGTTAGACCTGCCCGAGGGTAATCGAACCAGCTACAAGTTCGACGATTACACAATCAACAGCCTCTGGAAGAAGATCATACGCGATTTCGATCTGCCGCCCTTGCCCGACGGCTGGGAGCGCGTGGTCGAAGAGGCGCCGCAGGCTCAGGCCGGGCGAGTGGCGCCGCCGCCTTCGGACATTCAGACGCTGCGCATCGAGCGGCCGCGGTCGCGGAAATAGCTCTCAAGCGTTTACCAGACGCGACTTTACCGGCAGCCAACGGCCGCCAATTTGACTCGCCGCGCCACCGCTTTATAATCTAAGCGGTCAAAAGGCCAGACTGGCCAATTACTTGCGCGGCAACTCGCCGAGAAGATGGCCTCGAGAAGATCCCCTCGGGAAGATCGCCTCTCGGATCGCCGCGCGTGGCTGGGCAAGCGCGGCACGCGCCCGACGGTTGAATGCAGTGCGCCCGGAGGCCCAATGCTGAATCAGTACGGAGTGGACTTACCGAAAAATCCTTCGATTCGTCTGGCGGTCGCTTTGATCGCCGCGAACTGCTGCTTGGCGGCGACCGCGGCGGGGGCCGAACAGGCAGACGCTCTGGCTGCCGCTCCAGCCGCGGCCGAAGCTCCCCCCGCCGAGCGTGACCAGCGCGATCGTGATCAGCGCGAACGGGTTGGGCAGCTTATCGTCGTCAGCCAGCCGATTAACGACCGGGTCGAAAACCGCCTGCGCCGCACCGTGGCAGACACCATCAAAAAGGCCAAGGAAAAAGGCCAATGGCCCGTGTTGATCTTCGAAATCCGCCCGGGCGACAGCGAATTCGGCAAGGCTCACGACCTGGCCCGCTATCTGTCGGGAGACAACCTGGACGGCGCCACCACGGTCGCCTATCTGCCGGAAACCATCACCGGCCATGCCGTGCTGGTAGCGCTGGCCTGCGAAGAAATCATCATGAGCGAAGACGCCAAACTTGGCGATGCGGGCAAGAGCGAGGAACTCATCACGCCTTCGATGCAGAGCACCTATGTCGAGATCGCCAAGAGCAACCTGACGGTTCCGCCCGACGTGGCCTTGAAAATGGTCGATAAGTCGGTCGAGCTTCGGCTGGTCGAGACCGACGTCAGCCGCGAGTTTGTGCGGCAAGACCGGCTCGAAGAGCTGAAGCGTCACAAAAAGATCGCCAAGTCTGAAGTGTTGATCGCGGCGGGCAAGCCGGGCGTCTTCGATGGCCAGCAAGCGCGCGACCTGGGTTTTGCCAGCTTTCTGGCCGACGATCGCGCGGCGGTGGCCAAGGCGCTGGGTTTGCCAGCCAACTCGGTGCAAGACGATCTTTCGCTTTTGGGATCGCTCGAACCCGTCCGCATCGACATCAAAGGCCCCATCTCGACGAGCACCACCGACCAGGTGCAGACGCTCGTCGAAAAACAGATCCGCGATCACGACGCCAATCTGATTTGCCTGTGGATCGATAGTCCCGGCGGATCGCCCAGCGACAGTATCAACCTGGCCAATTACCTGAAGTCTCTCGATAGCAATCAGCGCCGCACGGTGGCTTATATTGCCAACGAGGCCCTAGGCGACGCCGCGTTTTTGGCCTTGGCCTGCGACCAAATCGTCATGCGGCCCCGCGCCGTACTTGGCGGAGCCGGCGACGACCCGATGCCCGAAGATGAGCGCGGCACTCTAGCCGAGGCCATCGCCGCCGTCGCGCAAGAAAAGCACCACCCGGCCGGACTCGCCGCTGCTATGGTAGACCCCAGCACGGTGGTCTACCGTTACCAGCGGCAAACCGACGGCCTGGTCGATTATTTCACCGAAGCCGAAGCGGCGCGACTCAACGACGCCGCCCAATGGCAGCGCGGCGCCGCCGTCACCAAGCCCGACGAGCGGTTTCAGGCCCAGGGCGATGAAGCGCTGGAGCTTGGCCTGGCCGACGCGGTCGTCGACGATTTCGAGGGACTGAAGACGTTGTATGGCTTGCAAGACGATCTGCGGCTGGCCGAGCCCAACTGGGCCGACTTCCTGATCGACGCCTTGAACTCGCCTGGTGTCTCCATCTTCCTGCTGCTGCTGGGTTTCGCGGCGTTGTATGCCGAGTTGCAGTCGCCGGGCATCGGCCTGGGCGGACTGATTGCCGCGCTCTGCTTCCTGCTCTACTTTTGGAGCGCCTATCTGGGCGGCACCGCCGGCTGGCTCGAAGTCTTGCTGTTTCTGGCCGGCATCACCTGCCTGGCTTTGGAAGTGTTTGTGCTGCCCGGCTTCGGCTTGTTCGGGCTGGCCGGCGGGTTGATGATCATTGGCTCGCTGATTCTGGCCAGTCAGACGTTTGTGTTGCCCCGCAACGAATATCAACTGCTGCAACTGCGCAACAGCCTGCTGGTGATCACCGGCGCGGGCATCGGCACGGTGGTGGCCGCGATGCTGATGCGGCGCTACCTGCCGCACGCCCCCGTGTTCAATCGCATGGTGCTGGCGCCGCCCACGGTCGAAGAGCTATCGCGCATCACCGAGCGCGAGGCTTTGGCGCAGCTCGACCATCTGCTGGGCGCCCGCGGCACCAGCTTCACGCCGCTGGTGCCCGGCGGCAAAGCGCGCTTTGGCGACCAATTGGTCGACGTGCTGACCGATGGCGAGTTTGTCGATCGCGGCTGCCCCGTCGAGGTCGTTGAAGTGCGGGGACACCGCGTCGTGGTCCGTGGGTTAAGTTGAGATCTTCGCCATGTTAGACCCGCTGGCCTGGGCCGCCGTTTTAATGCTCGCCGGTTTCTCGCTGGCTGTGCTCGAAGTGTTCGTGCCTTCGGGCGGGGTGATCGGCTTTTTGTCGTTCATGTCGGTGCTCAGCGCCATCGGCCTGGCCTTCTATCGCGGTCCCTGGTACGGCTTGAGTTTTCTGGGCGTGGCAGTCATCGCCGGCCCCGCGGTGCTCATTGCCGCGCTGCATTGGTGGCCCGAAACCACGATGGGGCGGCGTATTCTGCTGGGTGTGCCCGCGAGTGAAGACGTGCTGCCCGACTTCGACGACCGCCGCACGCTCAAGGGCCTGTTGGGCCGCGTGGGCGAGGCCAAGAGCCTGATGTTGCCCAGCGGCGCCGTATTGATCGACGGGCGCAGTTACGACGCCTTGAGCGAGGGCATCGCCATCGAAAAAGGCCAATGGGTGCAAGTGGTCGAGGTCCGCGGCACGCGCATCGTGGTCCGTCCGACCGACCGTCCTCCGTCGTCGCCCCCGCCCGACGACCCGCTATCCCAACCCATCGACACGCTCGGCCTCGATTCGCTCGAAGATCCGCTGGCCTGAAATTGCGGCGGTATGCCTTGCAAGCGCGTCCAAGCATCTTCAAGTCTGAGCAATGCCTACCCCAACAACTCACGATACAACTCCACATGACGCGCCACCATTCGCTCGACGGTGAACTCGCTGAGAATCCGCCCGCGTCCCGCCGCGCCTAGCCGCCGGGACAACTCGGCGTCGTCCAGCAGTTTTTTGGTCTGCCGGGCAAACGCCGCACGATCGCCCACCGGCAGAAGAAAGCCTGTGGCGCCGTCGGCCACCAGGTCGCGGGTGCCCGAGATGTCGGTGGCGACAACCGGCACACCGACCATCATCGCCTCCATCACCACATTGGGCATCCCTTCATACTCGCTGCCCAGCCAAAGCACGTCGAAGTGCGGCATCAGCCGCGGCACGTCGCTGCGGTGCCCGAGAAAATGGACCTTGTCTTCAATGCGCACCTGACGGCGATAATGCTCCAGCCGCCGCCGATGCGGCCCTTCGCCGATGATCAACAGATGCACGTCGTCGCGAATGACCTTGAGCAAATCGGCGGCCCAAATCAGATCTTTCAAGCGCTTCTGCGGCCAGAGTCTTCCCACGGCGCCGATCAACCGAGCGTTCTGGGGCAAGCCCAACTCGCCCAACAATGCGTCGCGGGGCACGTGAACCGGTTCCGATGGCACGATGCCATTGGAGATGATGACGAACTTCTCGGCGGGCATGCCGTGCCGGACATAAAAATCACGCACCCCGCTGCTGTTGGCAACAATCCGATCGGTCCGCCGAGCCAGCCAGCGGTCGATGGCCAGCTCGTGCCAGCTCTTCCAAGGATCGACGCAGCGCTCGCCCGCGACAATGCGCCGCACGCCGGCGGCCAATGCAGCCGCGCGTCCGTAGCTGTTGGCGGCGAACAGCCAGGTGTGAACCAAGTCGGGCCGCAGCGACTCAATGTGCCGCTTCAGCCGCCAAAAAGCAGCGGGGTCGAGCTTGTGAGGTTTGCCGATCAGCGTCACCGGCACACCGGCCTGGCGCAGGTCTTGCTCGAACGGACCCGACCGCGTGAGCACGCACACATGCACATCAAACTCATCGCGCAGCAACCTTGTGGCGAGCAAGGAAAGTTGCTTTTCGGCGCCGGAGCGATCGAGGGTGGGAATGATGTGCAGGATGCGTGGCATGTCGAAGAAAGGAAATCGGAGGACGACCGTCCTGGGGCACCCTGCGTGGGACGACCTAGGAAGGTCATCCTACGGACTTACTAACCGTTCAAACAACCGCAGGTGTTCGGTAACCATCTTATCTAACGAGAATCGCTCGGCGACGCGTGCCCGACCGGCGCGACCCAGCCGGGCAGCGGTCTCTCGATCGGTCAATAAACTGGCGATCGCGGCGGCCAGCGATGAGGGATCGCGCGTGGGCGCCAGTCGCCCGACCTCCGGATCGACGAGCACCTCATTGGCCGGAATCGCCGTGGCAACCACCGGCAGTCCCATCGCCATTGCTTCCAACAAGGCCAACGACATGCCCTCTTCGAGCGAGGGAAGCACAAACACATCGGCGGCCCGCAGAAATTCTTCGACGTCGTCAAACGGTCCCACCAGCCGGACCGAAGTTGACAATCCCATCGTTTCGATCAAGCCCATCAACCTCCAGCGATCGGGGCCGTCGCCGACAATCCAAAGCCGCGCCCGACTCACCCGCCGAAGCACTTCGGGCCAAGCGCCGAGCAAATACTCCAACCCTTTCATTGGGTGCAGCCTGCCCGTATAGACCACCAGCGGCGCGTCGGTGTCGTGAACCAGCGACGGTTCGGCCGCGGCCAGGTCGGCGCGCGACTGGACGCGCGAGTTGGCGTCGCCGTCCTCGGGCATCGGCACGCCGTTCGGCAAATAATGGATGCGCTGCCGGTCGTAACCGGCGGCGATCAGTTCTCGCTCGATCGCCGGGCTGGGGGCCAAAAACGCGTCGGCCTGAAAGCAGCGGCGCTTGATGCGCAGGCCGCAGTTTGCCTCGAGCTGCCAATAGCAATCGCCGGTCACGCCGGCCCCTTCGGCCCTCAAGACGACGGGAAATCGCTCGCGCCGCCCGGCGGTCACGGCGGCGTAAGCGTCGTGTTTGAGCATCGAAACATAAGCCAGGTCGAACGACGCCCGGTGTTCTTTCAGCCATCGTGTGACCGACTGCATATAGCGCAAGGTTCCCCAGCCACGCAAACGAGGGTTGTCGAGCCGCACCACGCGGACGCCGTGGTGCTCGATCTCAGCCGGCCACTGGCGATGCCAGCGGGCGGTGAGAATCGTCGTGCCGGCGCCGCGGGCCTGCAAACCCGCCGCGAGCCGGGCCGCCACCATTTCGGCCCCGCCCACCAGAGGCCAAAAGCGGCGCGTGATTAGCACCAGCCGCGGCAGCGTCACGGCACCAGTCCTTCGGCCAGCTCGTGCGCCTCGAGCGAAGCCACGTGTGGCAGGTTGCGAAACGCGTCTTGATAATCCAGCCCATAGCCAACGACGAATTCGTCGGGAATGTCAAACACCACGTGATCGGGGCAATCCTCAACGCGTTGCCGGCCTTGCTTGCGCAGCAACACGGCGGTGCGCAGCGAGCGCGGGGCCAGCGGGCGGAATTGCGCGAGCAGCGCATGCAGGGTTTGCCCTGTGTCGAAGATATCGTCGATCAGCAGCACTTCGTGGCCGGCGATCGGCGGCAGCAGGTCGGCGTTGACCGCAAGGTCGCCGGGCAGAGTGGCCGTGCCGCGATAGCTGCGGGCCTGCACCACACCGACGCGCAATGGCATTTCGAGCAGGCGAATCAGATCGGCCACCAGCACGATGCTGCCGGTGAGCACACCGATGATCGTCAACGGGCGTCGCCCATAGTGCGCATTGACCTCGCTCGCCAGCCGAGCCACGCCGGCCTTGATTTCATACTCGGACAAAAGGACTTTCAAAATTGGACCTACGAAATGTCACGCTTCAGCTTCTTCCCGAGGTGGACTGAGAATAATCTTTCGTTGCTCACCAGGCAATTCATGCTTCAGTCAGGTAGAATGCGCATCGGGTGGCTAGTTCACGTATCATCGAATGGGTCTTGGAAACCGGCCTTCGAAGAATTTGAGACACGCATGGGAGCCGACATGACCGCAGTACAATCGCTCCTGGCATCCGTTGGCGCATGGTGCGACCAAATGAACCCCTCCGTTCGCTAATCGACGTTCGCTTCCCCGCCAGACATGAACGAGATCCCTGGAACCTGGAGCCAAGTCGCCGTCGCAGGTCATCACTGCGACGTCTATGAACCACGCCGCCGCAACGAGCATGGCTATCTGGTTATCTATCTGCATGGCATTCACCTCACTCGGCTGGTGGATAAAGCGGCGTTTTGCGACGAGTTTGCCCGGCATGGCCTGCCGGTGATCGCTCCGATCACCGGTCGAAGCTGGTGGACGGACAAGATTTGCCCTGATTTCGACCCTCAGCTTACGGCCCAGCGATATGTGCTCGACCATGTCGTGCCATACGCGGCCGAGCGGTTTGGCTCGCGGTCGACGCAGATCGCCCTATTGGGCACCAGCATGGGCGGTCAAGGAGCGCTGCGGTTCGCCTTCAAGTTTCCCAACATCTTTCCGATTGTGGCAGCCATCTCGCCGGCCATCGACTATCAGTTGCGGTTCTACGAAGAGGGCGAAGAAACACTGCCCGCCATGTATCCCGACGTCGAGGCCGTGCGGCAAGACACCGCCACGCTGCACGTGCATCCGCTCAATTGGCCGCGGAACATCTGGTTTTGCTCCGATCCGGAAGACCACCGCTGGCACGACAGCGCCCAAAAGCTGCGCATGAAGCTGTGGGCCTTGGGCATTCCGCACGAATGCGAGTTGGAGGCCTCAGCCGGCGGGCACGGCTGGGACTATTACAACCACATGGCCCCAACCGCGCTGGCTTTCATTGCCACGCGGCTGGAGACCGAAAGGGTAAGGATGCGTTAGGAGTTTGCGGTGATTCCAGATATAGCGAATCGAGGAACTCGTCGTATCGCATCAATGTTTTCTCTTGCAGGCATGGAATGACTACTTTGCTCCTTGAGCGACCGCCTTGTGCAGTGCGGGTGACGACTTCGGATGAATATTTGATTGTAGAGCTTTCCGACCGCCGCTGCCTTAGTGTGCCGCTCGATTGGTATCCACGACTTGCCCATGCGAACGATTCGCAGCGGCGCAACTACCAGATTCTGGGCGAGGGCTACGCGATCGAGTGGCCCGATCTCGACGAGCATGTCGGCATCGAGGGCTTATTGGCCGGCCGCCGCAGTGGCGAGAGCCAAGCCTCGTTCGAGCGTTGGCTAAACTCGCGATCGCAGTGACGCCGCGCGATCTCTGGCGCCTCGGTAGGGTGCTATGTGTTCCGCCTCCGCATGTCGGTGTCCTTGCTTCATCGCCGAATGCCCACGGGCGCGGCCGACGATGGCGGCGGGGGGGCACCGCGCGGAAACGCCTGCACCCGCTGACCTGGCGGAATCGGCCCGCGACTCATTCCCGCGGCGGGCCGTGAAACGCCTGTGCCTGGGGGCGGACCGCCGGGCGCAACACCCGGAGCTGGTTTGCCGGGAGCAGGTCCCGGATCTGCCTCGTCGTCCTCGTCGCTTTGCACGTGGCTGAAGTCTACCGAGTGAAAATCGTCGAGCTTGATCTTCTGCGTTTTCGGCCAGTAAGAAATCTTGCCAGCCACCAGGTCCTTGGGGTGAGTGCTCTTGCGATGCTCCCGGTAGAGCTGGGCGCCCGTCCAGCCGTCGCCTTCGAGCACCAGCCGGTCCGACTGCGAGCTGTAGGTCAGCCGCCGCGCCCGTGCCAAAAACTCGGCCCCTTCGATCACCGTATTGCCCAGACCGGCCAACTCAAAAGCCGCTGGCCCCT
>DASVHB010000192.1:0-8671 GCA_036379195.1 Pirellulales bacterium | reverse complement strand
CGGCGCATCGATTTGCTTGCGCCGGGCGAAAGCCTGCTGCTGGCCAAGCCACTGGCCCGCGTGCCACACGGAGGCGGTCGTCGGTTCGCTGCCGACGACGATCCGCTGCCACTGCTGCTACGCCAGTGGATCGCCACCGGGGCGCCTCAGCAAGCCGACGAAGCCGCTCCCCTTACGTTGGAAGTTTTCCCCAATGAGCGATGGCTTGAGCCGCCATCGCTCACCCAGCAGCTTCGCGTGGTGGCCCGCTGGGCCGATGGATCGTCGCGCGACGTCACGCACCTGGCCCTGTTCGCCGCCAGTCCTGAAGGCGTTGCCGAGGTGACCTCCGGTGGCCTCGTCAAACGTCTGGCGGAGGGACCATCGAGCAAGGAAGTAACCGTGGCGGCGGTGTTTGGCGAACTGCAGGCGGTCAGCCGCCTGGTTTTTTTGCGGCCGGCTGAAGGTTTTACCTGGCCCAATCCGCCCGAGAATAACGAGATCGATCGCTTGGCGTCGGCCCGGCTGCGGCGGCTGCGCATCGCCCCGGCCGAATGGAGCGACGACGCTACCTTTCTGCGCCGCGCGTGGCTTGATGTCTGCGGCGTGCCTCCGACGCCCGATGAAGTGCGCCGCTTTCTTAGCGACACATCGTCCGATAAGCGTGAGCGGCTCATCGACGCTTTGCTCGAGCGGCCCGAGTACGCATCGTGTTGGGCCATGCGCTGGGCCGACCGGCTAGGATGCAACCAGCGGTTTGTGGGCAAGACGGGAGCCATCAAGTATCACGCCTGGATCCGGCACCAGATGGCGGCCAACGTGCCCGACGATGTGTTCGCGCGGCAGTTGATCACGGCCTCCGGCGGCAACTACAGTCATCCGCCGGCAGGTTTTTATCGCTTGCCGCGGACGCCGCAGGACCGGGCCGAGCAAATCGCCCAGGTGTTCTTGGGCGTGCGCATCGGTTGCGCACGCTGCCACAATCATCCGGGCGAGCGCTGGACTCAGGACGATTATTATGGGCTGGCCGCGTTTTTCGCGCGGCTGCGCTATCGCGACGGACCGTTCTTCAACCACCTCTACGACAAAGAAGAAACCGTGCTGCCGACGCGCACCGGCGAGTTGCGGCATGCTCGCACCGGAGCCGTGGCGCCGCCCAAGGCGTTGGACACTGCGGCGCTGCAAGCTTCCGCAGACGAAGACCGCCGCGAGACATTCGCCCGGTGGCTGGTGACGCCCGACAATCCGTTTTTCGCACGTGCCGCGGTGAACCGCATCTGGGCCTGGCTGTTTGGCCGCGGCATCGTCGATCCGGTCGATGACTTTCGCAGCTCGAATCCGCCAGCCCACCCCGAGTTGCTCGATTGGCTGGCAGCCGATTTTGCCGCGCATGGCTTTGACCGCAAATATCTGATTCGGCAGATCATGCGCTCGAGGCTTTACCAACTTGCCTCGACTGCCGACGCGCAGGCCGACCCCGCGGCCGAACGCTATTTTGGCCGGGCCTCGGTGCGGCTGCTGGGCGCCGAGCAACTGCTCGACGCGATTGGCCAGGCCACCGGAGCGCGCGAGAAATTTGCGGGCTTTCCGGCCGGTTTGCGTGCGACCGAGTTGCCTGACGGTGAGTATCAGCATCGCTTTCTGACGGCATTTGGCCGGCCGGCGCGGGCTTTGGCCTGCGCCTGCGAGCGCGACGGCGACTCGAACCTTGGGCAGGCGTTAGAGCTGGTCGGCGGCGAGGCAATCGAAGCGCAGATTCGCTCGCCGGCGGGGCGCGTTACGCGGCTCTTTGACGCCGGCGCCGACAACTCGGCAATCGTCGAAGACCTGTTTCTGGCTGCCCTGAGCCGGTATCCGACCGACGATGAGCGTCGCGAACTGGGGCAACGATTGGTCGAGGCGCCCGACCGCCGCGCCGCGGTTGAAGATTTGCTCTGGGCGCTGATCAATCACCGTGAGTTCTTGTTCCAGCACTAAAACAATCGGAATCGGTAGTTCTTAATCTCGACGTCTGTAAGGAACACCCTCGGTGGCGTTCCGCGGCGGGCGAAACGGCGTCGAATCGCCGCGGCTTCGCCCGTTTCCTCCAGCGGCCCGATTGAGTACGATGAACAAACCGCATCGTACCAGCCTGGAGCACCACCTTGGCGACTGTCGCCCCACCACCCAAATCGACCCAAACCAAAGGCAGCTATGCCTTTGTCAGCTTGGGCTGCCCGAAAAACCTGGTCGATAGCGAGCGAATGCTCGGGCTTTTGCACCTGGATGGCTACCAGTTGGTGAACGAGCCCGACGGGGCCGATTTTGTCGTCGTCAATACCTGCGGCTTCATCGAGCGGGCACGCGAAGAATCGTTTGCCGCTATCCACGAAATGCTCGATCTCAAGCGCCGCGGCGGCACCAAAGGCGTGATCGTGTCGGGCTGCCTGGCCGAGCGCGACAAAGAGGCCCTGCTCGATCGCTGCCCGGACATCGATCACCTGGTGGGAGTCTTCGCGCGCGAGCAGGTGACCAAAGTGGCCGACCGGTTGTTGGGCGGGCTGCACGAACAGCGGACGGTGTTTCAGCCGGCGCCGTCGCGGCCTCTGCCCGACGTGGCGCGGCTGCGGATCACGCCGCGGCACTTCGCCTTTCTGAAAATCTCCGAAGGCTGCGACCGGCTCTGCACATTTTGCGCAATTCCCAAAATGCGCGGCAAGCACGCCAGCAAGCCGATCGAAGAAGTGGTGGCCGAGGCCCACGAACTGGTGGCCGACGGCGTGCGCGAGCTGAACATTGTCGCCCAAGACACCACGTATTACGGTCTCGATCTATACGGCCGGCCGCGGCTGGCAGAGTTGCTGAGCGAGCTCGATCGCATCGAGGGACTCGACTGGATTCGCGTGATGTACCTCTACCCGATGTACTTCAGCGACGAGCTGATCGACGTGCTGGCCGGCGGGCGGGCGATCATCCCCTATCTCGATATTCCCTTGCAGCACATCAACGACACCATGCTGCGGCGGATGCAGCGCCGCGTGAACCGCACGGAGACCGAAGCCCTGCTCGGCAAGCTGCGGCGGACGATGCCCGAGTTGGTGTTGCGCACGACGTTCATCACCGGCTTTCCGGGCGAGACCGATGAGCAATTTGAAGAGCTGGTCGATTTTGTGCGCGAGCAGCACTTCGAGCGGCTCGGCGTGTTTACGTATTCGTATGAGGCCGACACGCCGTCGGCCCGCTTGCCGGACCACGTGGACGAAGCGATCAAAGAGGCGCGGCGCGAGCGGCTGATGGCGGTGCAGCAGGAGATTGCTTTTGCCTGGAACCAGCGGCAGCTTGGCCGCCGGCTCGACGTGCTCATCGACCGGCCGGTGCCCGGCGAGCCGCAGGCCTGGATCGGCCGCAGCTTTGCCGATGCCCCGGATGTCGATGGCGTGGTCTATGTCACCGGGCGTAAGCTGCGCACCGGGCAAATTGTGCCTTGCGAGATTGTCGCTTCGCAAGATTACGACCTGGTAGCGGCCGCGGTCGGTAAGCCACGATAACCTACAAAGGCCCCCGCCATGTCAGCCGGCGCTAAACCACATATCCGCGCGACCATCTTGAACCTGCCCAACCAGCTCACCGTTTCGCGGCTGGTGCTGTCGATGGTGTTGTTCGGGCTGATCACGTTTCAGTGCTGGATGACCGGGTTGGTGGTCTTCGTCGTCGCCGCCTCGACCGATTGGCTCGATGGCTACCTGGCGCGAAAATACCAAATGGTGACGGTCTTGGGCCGCATCCTCGATCCGTTCGTCGATAAGATCATCATCTCCGGCACCTTCATCTGCCTGGTGGCCGAGCCGCGTTCGTACATTGCCGGTTGGATGGCGGTGGTGATCGTGGGCCGCGAATTGCTGATCACCGCCCTGCGAAGCTTTTTGGAACAGCAAGGGGCCGATTTTTCGGCGGCGATGTCGGGCAAGCTCAAAATGGTGGCACAATGCATCGCGGCCGGCGTAAGCCTGTTCTATCTCTCGTATCCGGCGGGCGAAGAGCCGGCGGAATTGCGCTATTTGCTTATCGGTTCGGTGTGGGTTGCGTTGGCGCTGACTGTATACACCGGCGTTGAATACGTCCGCCGGGCGCTGCGGTTGGTGGGATACGCGTAGATGAATGGAGCAGCGCGCTCCGGATCGCGAATCCTCCGCTAAATAACGGGCGGGCCATTGTCGCCTTTCGCTCCGCGAAAGTAGCGCTACTTTCGCGGAGCGAAAAGCGACAATGGGACGTTGCCCGGTAGACGCGCACGGCTATTCGCAGTGCTGCCGGCTTGATTGCAGTAAGAATGCGGCGCAAAATGGCGCGCGTCAAATGTCGAATTCGGAGCGCTCGATCCATGAAACCGCAGTTGCTACCGCTGCTCACTTCCGTGCTGCTGGTCGCCGGCGGCGCCGCCAACGCCGCCGAACGACCCAACGTGCTTTGGCTCATCGCCGAAGACTTCGGACCGGAGCTCGGCTGCTATGGCACGCAGCAGGTGTGGTCGCCCAACCTCGATCGACTTGCGACTCAGGGCATGCGATTCACTCGGGCGTATACGACCGCGCCGGTTTGTTCGGCCAGCCGCTCGGCATTCATGACGGGCATGTATCAGACGACCATCGGCGCCCATAACCACCGCTCGCACCGCGACGACGGCTATCGTTTGCCCGAGGGCGTGCGCGTGCTTCCCGACTGGATGCGCCAGGCCGGCTATTTCACGGCCAATGTCGAGAAACTTCCGGCGTCGTTCGGCTTTCGCGGCACCGGCAAGACCGACTGGAACTTCAACCACCCGCCGGCCTTCGACTCGGACGACTGGGGCGATTTGAAGTCGCACCAGCCGTTCTATGCCCAGATTAATTTTCAGGAGACGCACCGCAGGTTTCACGCGCCGAAAAAGGCCGATCCCGCGCAGGTGGCCATTCCTCCTTATTACCCCGATCACCCGGTGACGCGGGCAGACTGGGCCGCCTATCTCGACGCCGCCAGCGAACTCGACCGCAAAGTCGGGCTGATTCTCGACCAGCTTGAGGCCGACGGCCTGGCCGATAACACCATTGTCGTTTTCTTTGGCGACCACGGACAATGCCACGTGCGCGGCAAGCAGTTTTGCTACGAAGAGGGCTTGCACATTCCTCTCATCATCCGCTGGGCCAGCCACGTGGAGCCGCCCAGCGGCTTTCGGCCCGGCACCGTAGACGACCGGCTGCTCGAGGCCATCGATCTGGCGCCCACCATGCTCGATGTGGCCGGCGCCGCGAAGCCGTCGGGCATGCAAGGCCGCATTTTATTTGGCGAGCATGCCGAGCCGCCGCGCGAATATGTCTTCGCGGCGCGCGACCGCTGCGATGAAACGGTCTTTCGGCTGCGCACCGTGAGCGACGGGCGGTATCGTTACATTCGCAACTTCACGCCCGACCGCCCCTTCTTGCAGCCGAACCAGTACAAAGAACGGAGTTACCCCGTTTGGAACCTGCTCAAAGAGCTTGACGCGGCGGGCAAGTTGACACCGGCCCAGAAGCAATTGACCGCGCCCACCATGCCGCCCGAAGAGCTTTACGACCTGACAGCCGATCCTCACGAAATCAATAACCTGGCGGCGTCGAACAAGCCCGAGCACCAGGAAACGCTGGCACGATTGCGCCGCGTGTTGGAACAATGGATCACCGAGACCGACGATCAGGGTCGCGAGTTGGAGCCGGCCGGAATCGCCGCGGCCAAAGGGGCGACGAAGCCCGATTCGAACCCGAACGCCGGAATGAAATAGCAATCCGAAGCGAGAGACTCCGATCATGCAATCCCTGCGTTACGGCATTGTGGGCGGTGGCTTCATTACCATGTTTCACTTGCGCGCGCTGCGGCAGGTGCGTGGCGTCGAGGTCGCCGGCCTCGTCTCGCGCCGACCCCCTGAAGCCGCCGCGCGGTACGTGCGCGAGCATGGCCTGGGCGAAGGCAGAATCTATCGCAACGTAAAAGAAATGGCGCGCGACGTCGACGTGGTGGCGATCTTCGCCCCTAACTTCACGCGGATCGCGACGATCGAAGAGCTGGTCGATGCCGTGCAGGCGGGCGCTCGCCTGAAGGGCGTCATTTGCGAAAAGCCGTTGGGCCGCAATCTAGCCGAGGCCCGGCGGTTGGTCGAGCTGATTCGCCAGGCCAACTTGCCCAACGCTTATTTCGAGAACCAGATTTACATGAAGTCAGTCAACGCGGCCCGCGAGCAGCTACGGCAGGTGATCGGCGCCATGGGGCCGCCGCTGTTGGCCCGTTCGGGCGAGGAGCACGCCGGCCCGCACAACGGCTGGTTTTGGGATCCGACGCAGCAGGGCGGTGGCGTGATGAGCGACATGGGGTGCCATTGTCTGGGGGTAGGCTGGTACGCGCTCACTCCGCCCGGCAAGCCGGTGCGATTTCTTCAACCTCAGTCGATCTCGGCCGACCTGGCGTTGCTCAAGTGGGGCCAGCCGCGCTGGCGGCAAGAGTTGCTCGACCGCTTCGGCGTCGATTACGCGCGCACGCCCGCCGAAGACTTCGCCACCGGCATGGTGACCTATCTTAATCCCGAGACGCGGCAACGCGTGAAGAGCCAGTTTTCCGTCTCGTGGATGTTCGACAAGCAAGGGATGCGGCTAGCGCTGGAGACGATCGGCGCAGGTTATGGCTTCGAGACCAGCACGCTGCGATCGTCGTTGGAGGTTTTTATCGGCGACGTAGCGGCGGCCGGAGTGGCCAACGCCGAGGCCGCGCTGGAGAAATCGCAGTCGAGCCGCGGGCTGTTGGCCGTGCAACCCAACGAGGCCGATCTGTATGGCTACACCGACGAGAACGAAGACGCCGCGGCGGCTTTTCGCGAGGGGCGTTCGCCCATGTTGGATTGGGACTATGGCGTTGAGATTGTGCGGCTGACCATGGCCGCGTACCTGTCGAGCGAGCAGCGGGCAGCCGTCGATCTGACCGACCCGGCGACCAATGAATACTTGGAAACATATATCCCGCTGATCCAGCAAGGGCGGGGTGGTGAGATACTTTAGAGCCAGGAGCCTGATATGCCACGCGTGCCGGCGGCACAACTGACGGAGTTTGCCACCGAATTGTTCATCAAGGGAGGTGTCTCCCGGCCCGAGGCGCGGCTGGTGGCCGAGAGCCTCGTGTCGGCCAACCTGCGCGGACACGATTCGCACGGGGTGATGCGCATTCCTTATTACCTCGACGGCGTCGCCAAGGGCGAAGTCAAGCCCGACGCCGAACTCGTGGTCCGCAAGGAGACGCCCGTCATTCTGGTCGCCGACGGCGGTTGGGGGTTCGGGCAGACGCAGGCCCGGCGCCTGACCGATCGGCTGATCGCCAAAACTGGCAATTCGGGCCTGGCCGTTGGTACGCTGATCCGCTGCGCCCACATTGGCCGGCTTGGCGAGTATTGCGAACAAGCGGCCGCGGCCGGCCTGGTGTCGATGATGATGGTCAACACACACGGCTGTGCCGCGCGGGTGGCCCCGCCCGGCGGCAAGGCCCCGCGACTGGGCACCAACCCGATCGCTTTCGGCGTGCCGCAGGGCGATGCGCCGCTGATTCTCGATTTCGGCACCAGCACCACGGCGGAAGGCAAAGTGCGCGTCAAAAAGTTGGCCGGGCAGCTTTGTCCCGACGGCTGGCTGCAAGATTCGCAAGGCCGGCCCACCAACGATCCGCACGCTCTCTATGCCGACCCGCCCGGCGCCATTTTGCCGATGGGCGGGCCGCAGGCTTATAAAGGCTTCGGATTGTCGCTGATGGTCGAGATTCTGACCGGAGCGCTGTCGGGCGGCGTCACCATGCGAGCTAAGCCGCTCAATCAGATCGGCAACTGTGTGTTTATGTTGGCCATCGATCCCGATCACGTGGGCGGCGCAGCCCACTTTGCGGCCGAGGTGACACAACTTGCCGCCTATGTACGTGATTGCCCGCGCATCGACGGAGTTGACGAAATCCTCCTGCCCGGCGATCCCGAACGCCGCACCTTGGCCGCCCGACAGACCGGCGGCATTCCGCTCGACGACGGCAACTGGCGGCAACTCACCACCCTGGCCGAGCGACTAGGCGTCTCGCCGCCGTCCGAAAAGTAGCCCGCCATGACTCCCGATGAAGCCATGCAGCGACTCGACGCGCTCGCCAGCCATATCTGGCTGGTGCGCACTTTTGTCAAGCACTCGGAAGAAGCCGAGGACGACGAAGAACTGATGGAGATCGTCCGCACTTTGTACGATTTTTGCCTGGCTCTAGGCCCTGCCTGGACCGCCCAGGACTCTGCCGAGTATCTCCAGGTGGTAAAGAAAAAATTCAGCCGTCTCCGGCAGGCCACCGCGCAATTCGCCGACCTGCAGCCGCAGGTATCAGACCACACCAACTACAAAATGGCGGTGCGGTCGCTCGCCACCGCGGTGGCGGATATCGAGCAGGTGATCGTGGGCATCGCCTAGGTCACTTAGAACAACGCCGCGATGGGCGAGCCGGTCGGCAACAACTGCAAGGGCCGGCCTTCGCGGTCGATCACTTCCAGGTTGTCGATGCCCATGGCGTGATAGACGGTCTTGGCGATGTCGTCGGGCGCCACGGGATGCTCGGCGGGAAACTCTCCGCGGCGGTCGGTGCTGCCGTAGACCTGCCCTCCGCGAATTCCTCCGCCGGCGAAGAGCACGCTCATGGCGTG
>DASVHB010000191.1:0-4519 GCA_036379195.1 Pirellulales bacterium | reverse complement strand
GCGAACCCGCCGCGCCGTGTACCCGCGCAAAGGTCGCCTCGCCCCGATGCCAAGCCACGGCTTGCGGCACATACCGCGCGTGCCAGCCGGCCAGATAACCACGGAACGCGAAGTCGAGATCTTCCAGCCTGCCCGGCAGATAAAGCGGATCGAAGCCGCCGAGCTCTAAAAACTTTGCACGATCGACGGCCATCACCGCGCCGGCCGAAGCGGTGAGACCCGGCTGGTGCATCGTTTGTTGGTGGCCGGGAAAATCAGATCGTGCTTGCAACAGGCCAAACCGCCAGCGAACGGCCGTCTGCAAACCCTCGTGCGTCTTGCCATCGAACAACCAGCAGAGCGGCGCTGCCAGGAAACAATCCGTCTCTGCCTCGCCAGGCGATGGCGACACCGCCGCGACCAACGGATCGACCGCATCCGCCGCCAGTTTAATGTCGTTATTCAGCAGGATGGCCACTGGCCCCTCAAGCCGACACAGCACGTCGTTGTACGAACAGAGACCGCGATTGCTGCACGAAAACAGCTCGACCTCGGGGAAGCCGCTGCGAACGAATTCCAAGGAACCATCGGCGGATGAGTTGTCGATAACGGCCACCCGGCATTCGTGCCGCGATTGCCGAGCGGCGCGCAACACGGTCGGCAGGCATTCGGCCAACAGATCGCGGCCGTTGAAATTCAGCACAACGAGGTGGACCACCATCAACGTTCATCCATGAACCTGGCAGGATGCGAAAGTATGGCGATTAGCGGTTGTGGGTCAAGACGAACGGTTGGGCTGCCCGGCGATTGTCACGTTTTGCTTCCCGAAATGAGCGCTACGTTCGCCGAAGGGCAATCTCGACATCCAATTCGCCCAGATCTCCCATTCATCCCAGGCATTGCTCTTGCCATGTGGCCGCGAAAGGGCTTGCTCGAGTTCTGAAATCGGCGCATCGAGCACAACTGTCGCAAGCGTCAAGAAACGCTGGTTCATCGAGTGCGGAGATTACGGTTTCGATAACACTTTCAGCCGACTCGCGTCGGCGAGAGAACGGGTTCTCTCCTGCGCTGCTGGCGGGCAGGCGGCACATGTATCGGGTGGAGGCGTCGTGGAGTCGTAGGTCATGACGACCAATCGGTTAGCGGTGGCGGCCGCTTTTTATGGGCTGCTGCTTGCTAATCCTCTGCTCGGCCAGCAGCCGCCTGGCGGGCAGCTCTTTGCGCCGCCCGGCTTCGCGCGCCCCGTGGCAGACGTGGCCCCGCCCGACAGCTACGATCCCGGCTTTTATCAGCAGACCAAGCCCGCGGCGCCAGCACCGGTGGTGCGGCAGAGACAAGTAGTGCGGCCCAGGCAATCGGCCCGGCCCAAGTTTGGCTCGATCTCTGCTTCGTTTGCGCGACAAGAGTGCCCGCCGCCCGAGGAGGAAAAGAAAGAGGAAGAAGAAAAGCCCTGCGTGCAGTGCAAAGATGGCCCGCTGGGCTGCTTTGGCTGCGGCTGCTGCAACGTGGAGTTAGACGAGCCGTTTAAGCTAGGCGATCAACTGCATTGCTTTAAGAAGCACGAAATCCTCGTGGCGGGCTGGATCGCCCAAAGCTACACCTGGAATCCTTACAATCCTTCCGACGGTTTCAATGGCCCCGTTACCTGGACTGATCAAGCCAACCGCTACCAGCTCAACGAGCTTTACCTGTATGCCGTGAAACCGGTCGACACCAAGGGCGAGGGCTGGGACTACGGCGGACGCGTCGATTTGCTCTACGGCACCAATTACCGCTGGGACACCGAAGCCGGCCTCGAGACGCATTTGAACTCCGGCAAGTTCTACGGGTTGGCCATTCCCCAGTTCTATGGCGAAGTGGGATACAACGATCTCAAGGTCATCGTCGGCCACTTCATTTCGCCGGTCGGTTTCTATACGGTCGGTACCTACAACAACTTCTTCAATACGATTCCCTATACTTATCAATACGGCGAACCCTTCACGCATACGGGTCTCTTGGCCCGTTACCAGGTCACCGAAAAAATCAATGCCGGCGCTGGCTTGATTCACGGCTGGGACGATTTCGACAGCAGCTTCAATAAATGGGGCGGCTATCTGGGCACGTTAACGGTCAACGGCAATGCCGACGACTCGCTGGCCTTTGTGCAAGTCTACAGCCATGAGCCGACGCAGAATGCCGCGCGGCCCTTTACGCAGCGGTATTTCCAGACGCTGGTGTACTCTCGCCCGCTGAAGAAGATCAGCGACAAGCTCACCTACATTATTCAGAGCGATTTTGGCGTGCAGGGCGAGGCCACGTTGACGGGCAAAACGGCTCGCTGGTACGGCATCAATCAGTATCTCTATTGGAAAAAGAATGATCTCTGGAGCTGGGGCGTCAATTTCGAATGGTTCCGCGATGAGGAAGGGTTCCGAGTGACGGCGGCGGTGCCCTCGCCGGGCAGTCCGAATGCCATCGGCTGGCCGCGCGGTCCCGGCTTCGCCGGAAACTTTTATCAGATCACGTTTGGCCCGCGCTGGACGCCCCTGCCCAATGTGGTGGTGCGGCCCAACTTTCGGGCCGACTGGTATCACGGACCCAACAACGTCGAGAATCTCCGGCCTTTCGACGGCGGCAGGCGAAACTTGCAGCAAATCTTGGCGACCGACGTGATTATCACGTTTTAGGCCGCCTCGCTGCTGAGGCACTACCCGCCGACACATTTTTTCTTGACCTGCCGCAGCGCGGGGGCCTATGCTGCAAGAAGCCGCAGCTTTCTGTTTTGTGGTGCGCCGATGGTCCGTAGCATTTGCCTGTTCCCCGTGCTGATTGCGATTGCAATCATTTGCGGGCATTCCCGTGCCGCGGAAGGTCAATTCAGTTATCACCGCCGCTACTCGTCGGCGGTTCGACCAACCGTCAACCGTCCCGCGCAAAGTCGCCGTTCGCACCGCGAAAGTAGCATCCGCTGGATCACCGACTACGAGGCACAGATGTTGGTCGGTGCGCCGATTACATTCGGCGATCGGCCTCGCAACTATGGGCCGGTCGATCTGGGGGGCGGTGGAACGGTGGTCGGCAATGGCGACCAACCGGCGGTGGATGATCTGGCCGTGCCACCGCCCATGTCGCCCACCGCGATCCCACCCGCGGCCCTGCCACCCGCGGCCCTGCCACCCGCCGGCGATTTGTCGCATGACGATGCACATTCGCGTGAAGCCCGCGGCGGCCAGCCGCGCGTCGATACCACGCTCTATCGGGCGTATTACAATCCCTCGTTTGTCGGCTATCGCAGCTACGCTTCTTACGCCGGTTTCGGCTATGGGGGCATGCCTTATGGTTGGACGAATTACCCGCCGTGGCTCTATCGGCCCCGATACTTCTATCCGTATCGCTATTATCCGCTGCGGACGGGCTTCTCGGTTTACAACCCGCGCTTTTACTACAACAACACGTGGTACGGGCGTTATGCGAACCCCTTCTGGAGCGGCTACGGAGGTTTCGCATTCCCTTATCACTTTGGCGGCTACGGATCGGGCGGACAGGGCGGCGCCGGCTATGGCGGATCGGGCGGGCCTTATGGAAGCGGTGGATATACCGGCGGCGGCTTCGGAGCTGGCGCGTTTGGGGGTGGCGGCTTCGGGCAATACCGGCCCTCGGCTGCGGGTGGGTCGGCGTTTCTGCCGCCCTATTCGTTCGGCGGGTTTGGATATCCGTATCGCTATGGGGCCTTTGGCTACCCGGTGCTCGGGCTATATCGCTCGGTCTACAACTACCTGCCAAGCTACGCCTACTTTCTTTATCCGGGATTAGGTGGGCTTTATATCCCACCGGGTTTCGTGGGCTTCCCTGGCTACTACGGTTACTCAGGCTACGGATTGCCCCTAGGTTCGCTGGGCTACCGAGGCGGATTTTATTGGTAAATCCGTTGCCCTTCGCCAGCCCGCCGCGCCGATACAATCAGCAGCATCCGTCTGATTGGAGGTGGTCATGTCGAAACCGTCTCGCTTGCTGTCGATTGCAGTTCTGGCAGGTGTCGTCTGTTGTCTCGCATCCCCGGCCAAAGCCGGGTTGCCCAACTGGATCCGTCGTCGGCTGAAGCCGGCCGCGGGGCCGACCAACACCTACGCGCCTGAAACGCGGCATTACAATGTGATCAATCCGGTGATTGCTGGCCCGGCGCCGACGGCTACCCGTCATGGTCCGCTCAGCTACGTGCCAGCGCAGGGCCAGGTCTTGTGGCGGCAGCAGCTCGAAGCCGCCCCCGCCTATCCCTGGGGTTGGTTTGGCGCACGGCGCCAGGTGCAGAACACCCAACACACGCGCTTCTACAACGACTCGCGCGATTGGAGCATTCGCCGCGGCGATTGAGCGGCAGGCTGAGTCGGTCGACCAGCCAGGGCGAGCCGCTCAGCAACGGAATCTCCATTGGTCCCACTAGATGGCCTGTGTTACAAAGGACGCATGGCCAGCATCGACGCCCCGAAAAACGCGCGCGGCATTCGTGCCGCGAGACATTGGCGCGAGCAATCCGCCTCGTCGCCTTCCGCCGAGCCAA
>DASVHB010000190.1:0-7551 GCA_036379195.1 Pirellulales bacterium | reverse complement strand
TGTAGCCCACCACCGTCAAGGCAAAGATGGTCAGGCCGAGCAGGTAGTAATAGTCGAAACCGGTGGTCGCCGATTCGTCGAGCGTTAGCGCCCCCGAGCCGGGCATGGCCACCTTCATCACGATCGCCCCCGCCTTGAACTGCGCCACCATCATAAAGCTGAGGTAGAACAAAATGAGCACCAAGGCCGCCACGCCCACGCCGGGGCTGGCAAAGCGTTCGCGAAACAGGTCGGGCACGGTGATCGCTCCCGTTCGCCGCGACAACTGCGCCATGCGCTTGCCGATCATGCCGAAGCCGGTGATGGGCACCACCATATAGCCGGCAATCCACAGCGTCAGCACCCAGCCGTGGCTATAGACCAGCGACGGAAAACCCATGAACGTGCCGCCGCTCTGCACGGTGGTGGTCAAGGCCAGGGCCCAGGCGCCCAGACCACGGTTACCCAAGAAGTAACCTTTCAAGAACGAGCCGCGTTCGACGATCCGCTGCGCCACCGTGCCCAGCCAGACCGAGGCAATGACAAACACCAGCAGCGCAACCAGCGCTCCGCCACCGGACGACGGTTCACTCATGCGCCGCCTCGCCAGGCCCGGCTTCTTCGATCGGTTCGCCGCCCAGGTCGTCGTCGGCCATAAACCACAATCCGAACCACCACGAGACCGCGGTACACAGCGACCAAGGCAGCACGATGCCCCACAACACCCAACCGGGCACTCCAAACCAAAGCGTCGGCGTCTGGCCCGCGCGGCCATAGCCGAACCAGTAGCAATAACCCATGGTATACGTCAGCGCGGCCAGCCACACGCCGAACACCACCAGCGCCTCTCGCCGCGCGCCGCGCAGCAGCGGGTCTTCGTTGGGCTTCTGGGGCGATGCGCTCATTGTCGGTCTCGGCGGGAAGGTTCGACCGCCGTGGAGTATAGTCAGCGGGCGGACGACGAGAAAGCCGCGCGGCGATGGTCCCCGGCGTGCGATCCGAAATACGGCCGGCTTATTCGCCGATCGGCCCAGTGTCGCCGATTTTGCGGGTCTCGTGCGGCGGGGCATCCGGATCGGCGAGCCTGGAATTGCTGGGCGAAGGCTCGGTTGACGCCGAGACCCGGCCACGCTTCCCCGACTTTGTCGCGCGACTGGGTCGGCGGTCGCGTAGCGACCAGCCTCTCGCCCATCGCCCCATCAAGAGAACTACGACCACCAGTGCCAGGCCCAGCACCACCAGACCCAGCAGGGCCATGAACAACTTCGCACGAATCTCCGGCGGAATGGCCACTTGCCCGGCTCGCGGCGACGCGCCCAGCGCGGCGAGCGACATGATTGCCAGGCCAATCGGTCGGCGGCGAGCAGCCAGCCGCCTGCGACAGCGAGGTGGTCTCACGGCTGTTTACAATCCTTTGGCACCATCATCGAGTGGACGAACAAACCGACCATCGCCAACAGATAGGCGGGAGCCATGAGCAGCATCCCGATCATGGGCGCGGCCAACGCCATCGATGTTCCTTCGGCGAGTTCGGATGGCTTCGGCTGAGCTGCGCTGGCCGCGATAATCGTATAGATCGCGATGAGTCCGTCGATGCCGCCATACAGACCGACAAAAAACGGCATCGGCACAATGAAGACTAAAGCCGCTGCGGCCATCGGCCCTTTGCCACGAAGCAGCACGACGAGCGTCAAAACGAACGCCACAATCGCAGCCAGCGGCAAGAGCACCGAATACTTGAGGCCCAGCGCCCTGAAAACCCAAGTCAGAAATGATTCAGGCGCTGGCATGGCTAATCGCTCAGTCACTCACCACTATTTCAGATCGACCGACCAGTAGGCGTTGTCCAAAAACGTCTTCCAGCTTTCGTACTTCGGATTGCCCAGCTTCACCGACAACAGCGGGCTGCGTTTGGGCCGCACGGGGGCGCGGATCAATTGCATGTTTGCCTCGTGCGGCGTGCGGCCTCCCTTTTTCACGTTGCACTTCACGCAACTGCAGACGATATTCTCCCAGCTCGTTTCGCCGCCGCGGCTGCGCGGCACCACGTGGTCGAGGCTCAACTCGCTGGTGGGGAACCGCCGCCCGCAGTATTGGCAGCGGTTGGCGTCGCGGGCAAAAATGTTGCGGCGGTTGAAGCGAATCGTCTGCTTTGGCAGGCGGTCGTAAAACAACAGCCGGATGACGCGCGGCACCTGGATCTCGAAATTCACCGCCTTGATCCAGTCGTCGTGCGGCGCTTTGAGGCTGGCCTTCAACTCGCTGATCTCGCGCCACGATTCGAAGTTGTAGTTGGCGTACTGGCCCTCCTCGATGTGAATGACCTCGGCCAGTTCGCGGCAAAGCAACGCGAACGCCCGGCGGACGCTCACCACGTGGACCGCCATGTAAAAGCGATTCAAGACCAGTACGCTCGAAGAGAGCGCTTCCGTCGCCACACCCGACATTCATGAGTCTCCTGATTGACCAGACTGGCATGGGTTTGCGCTGGGGCACTGTGATTCTAACTTGCCGCGCGGCGCGGGGCCAGATGCCAACCACGCCGAACGTCGCTTGTCAAGCAGAAAAATGGAGCGGCTGGCGGGGCATCTTGAATGGGCCAAAAAAACGTCGAACATCACTTGCCAGCTTTCGCAAATTCGCATTAGGATGAATCTCAGTTGCTGTGCGAGGGCCAGCGCCCCCACGGGCTGGCTCTAGGGATCCATTGCCGGCCAAAAGGCCGGGGCCACCGGCCAGGGGCCGGAACTATCAGACTGGAATGATTCTATGATTCAGTATTCGTGCGATCTGTGTAAGCGACCGCTCGACTCGGAAGACGACCTGCGTTACGTGGTGAAGCTCGAAGTGTACGCCGCCTTCGATCCGGTCGAGGTGGACGACGACTGCGACCACCTGCTCGACATTCACGAAATTCTCGAGCGGGCCGAAGACGACATCTGCGAAGAGGTCGGCGACGACGTTTACCAGCAGATGCGGTTTGATCTTTGCCCGGACTGCCGCAAGCGGTTCTTGAAAAACCCATTGGGCCGCAAGCCGGTCGAGCAGTTTCACTTCAGTAAGAATTGAGATGCAGGGGGCAGAGGCCGGAGGTCAGAGGTCAGGGCAGACAAAGCATGCTTCCTCCCTGGCCTCCGGCCTCTGACCTCTGACCTCTTCTCACATGTTCGTTGGGTCATCCGCCGCCTGCCCATCGACCAGCGCATCGAGCGCGGCGGCCAGCGCGGCGTTATGCTCGACGGTCATGGCGTAAACGCGGCAGATGCGGAAGCTGATCGGAATCTGCCGAAAGAGCTCGCTGGCCGTTAGCTCGCGGATGTCGCCACGGGCGGGGTCGAACAGAAAGTTCTGCCCGGCCGCCGCGCCGCGCGTGCCGGACCGGTGAACGTGCCGCGCTAGGTCGATGCGCAGTGGTAGCTCGCGTAGCGCAGTGGGCAGTTGGGCACGCAGCGCCGCTTCGACAAACGACGGCTGGCTGAACAGGCTGCTGGCTTCACCGGCGGCTGGAGAGAAAAACAGCGTTCGCTCGCAGGCCATCTTCCAGCGCACCTGCCGCGCGAGCAACGCCCGCCAACGCCGGCCAAGCTCTTGCCGCCTGGCGTCGGGCGAGTCGGCCCAACGAGCGGCGTCGAGCAGTAGCGACCACTCGGTGAATTGCTGGTAGTCATCGAGTCGCTCGAGCGGATTGCCGGCAAAGAGCAACTCGCCGCTGTCGGCAAACAGATCGGCCAGGTCGAGATCGATCGCCCGCACCGTGCGATGAAAATAGAGCGAGCGAAACAGCTCCGCCCGCACGCCGATGAACCGCACCAAGGCCGGCAACCCGCGGGCGTGAATGGTCAATCCTCGCGGGCTGAAAAAGCTGTAATGCAGCAGCCGATCGAGATCGAACGCCTGTGTGTTAAAGCCCGACATAAAGGCGTCGCGCAGCACAAAGTCCATGTTGTCGACGGTGTAAAGCCCGCTAAAGAGGCTCCGCAAATGTGACAACCACCCGGGCGCGGAGAGATCGCCTGGCTTGGGTCGCGTGATGAGATATGCGATCTGGTCGGGGTCGAGTTGCTCGCCGTCGGCCAAGCGGCTGTGGGGATTGCCGCGTACGCCGCGGATGAGTTCGCCCAGCTGCTCGGCAATAATTACGCGGCCCAGTGTCTCGTGATTCAGCCCGAATCGCGACAGAAAATGCTCGTCGAAGAAGTGGCCGAACGGCCCGTGGCCGACGTCGTGCAGCAGCGCCGCCAGCCGCATCAGCGATTCGACGTAGCCGCGGCTGGGCGCGTCGGGACAGGCTTCGGCCAGACTGTCGTAAAGGGCTGCCACCGCCCGGCTGGCCAGGTGCATCGCGCCGAGCACATGCTGAAACCGCGTGTGCTCGGCCGAGGGAAACACCCACCAGGCAGTTTGCAGTTGATGAATCTGCCGCAGCCGTTGCACCCAGGCGTGGTCGATCAGATCGCGCTCGCAGATTTCTCCAGGGCCCGACGGGCGGCTGGCGAACGCGATGTAACCATGCACGGGATCATAGCTGAGGGCATCGAGTTGGTAGTCTCGCATGGCGGAATTATTGCGGTAAAGCCCCGTGTTGGGAACGCCCTTCGTGGCGCTCAGCCGGCCACATTCATGGCTCGTTGTCGTTCTCGTCGGTTTTGCATTTTGACTTTTACATTTTGCATTTTGACTTTTTTCTGGCCTACACCCTACGAGCTGCCCATAGCCTGCCGACGGTTCAGGCGTCTACAATGCAACTGCGGACTCGCGCAGCGCCGCAAACACAGGGGCATCGCCAAGGCTCTGCCCCAGCCACCGAGAGTTTTGGCGTTCTTGCCCGATTTACGATGTCTTTTGCCCTGAAAACCGCCCTGCCAATCGTCGAACGGCCCATCCGTGCGCCCGCCGCGGCGCAGCGGCCGCTGCCGATGACGCGCGCCGAAATGCACGATCGCGGCTGGGACGAAGTCGACGTGGTGTTCGTCACGGGCGACGCCTACGTCGATCACCCCAGCTTCGCCATGGCGCTGCTGGGCCGCTTGCTGGAGGCCGAGGGCTTTCGCGTGGCGATCCTGAGCCAGCCCGACTGGCGTTCGTGCGAGGCCTGGCGGACGTTTGGCAAGCCACGGCTGTGCTTCGCCATCAGCGCGGGCAACATGGACTCGATGATCAACCACTACACCGCCAACCGCAAGGTGCGCAACGACGACGCCTACAGTCCGGGCGGCAAGATTGGCCTGCGGCCCGACCGGGCGACGCTGGCCTATTGTCAGCGGGCGCGCGAGGCGTTTAAGGGCGTGCCCGTCATCGCCGGCGGCGTCGAGGCCAGCTTGCGGCGGCTGGCTCATTACGACTACTGGAGCGACAAAGTCCGCCGTTCGATTCTGCTCGATTGCAAAGCCGACCTGGTGGTGTTTGGCATGGGCGAGCGGCCGCTCGTCGAAATCGCCCATCGCCTGGCGGCGGGTCAGACGGTGCGCGACCTGCGCGATTTGCGGGGTGTGGCCTATCGGCTGGGCGCCAGCGAAACGCCGCCGACCGACGACACGATCGCGCTGCCCGATTACGAAGAAGTTCTGGCCGACAAATGGGCCTTCGCCGAAATGACGAAGCTCGCCCATCACGAGACGAATCCCTTTAACGCCCGCCGATTGACGCAGCGGCACGATCGCGAGACGGTGGTCGTCAATCCGCCGGCCTTTCCGCTCGGCCAGGCCGAGATGGACCGCGTGTATGGGCTGCCCTACACGCGCCGCCCGCACCCCAGCTACGGCAATCAGCGCATTCCCGCGTTTGAAGTCGTCAAAGACTCGGTGCAGATCATGCGCGGCTGCTTCGGCGGCTGCACGTTTTGCTCGATCACGGCGCATGAAGGACGGATCATCCAGAGCCGCAGCCAGGAGTCGGTGCTGGCCGAGATCCGGCAGATGACGTCCGACCCCAAATTTTCGGGCGTGGTGAGCGACATTGGCGGGCCCACTGCCAACATGTATCAGATGCGTTGCACGCGTCCCGAGGTCGAAGCCCGTTGCCGTCGGCTGAGCTGCGTGCATCCGACCATCTGTAAGCTGTTGGGCACCGATCACGGGCCGCTGGTCGAGCTGATGAAGCAGGCCCGCAGCGAGCCGGGCGTGAAGAAGGTGCTCGTGGCCTCGGGCATTCGCATGGACCTGGCCCGCCGCAGCCCGGAGTACATGCGCGAGCTGGTCACCCACCACGTGGGCGGGCATTTGAAGGTCGCCCCGGAGCACGTCGACCCCAAGGTACTCTCGCTCATGAAGAAGCCCGACCAGGAAGATTTTATGGGCTTCGATCGCGAGTTCAAAAAGGCCTCGCGTGCAGCGGGTAAAAAGCAGTATCTCATTCCCTACTTCATCGCCAGCCATCCGGGCAGCGATCTGGACTCGATGATCGAGCTGGCGTTGTTTTTGAAGCGCAATCACTACCGCCCCGACCAGGTGCAAGATTTTATTCCCAGCCCGTTCGACATTGCGGCGTGCATGTACCACACGGGGCTCGACCCGTTCACCAAGCGGCCGGTGTTTATTGCCAAGCACCTGCGCGACCGAAAGTTGCAGCGGGCCTTGTTGCAGTTTTTCAAGCCCGAGAATTATTTCGAGGTCCGTCGGGCTTTGGAGCAGGCCGGGCGGCAAGATTTGATCGGCAGCGGCTGCGATTGCCTGATCCCGGCTCAGCCGCCCAAAGAGGCTATCGAAGCGCGACGGCGCCGTGCTAACGACCCAGACCATTACCATGCCATCGCCAACCCGGCCAAGCGCGAGAAACCCAAGGAGCGAGGCATGCTGAATCAGGGTTACCGGCCGAGGCGGAAAACGGCACGCCGTCAGGACAAGAAACGCAGATGGAAGATCGGCGGTTCCGACGAGCGGCTCTGAGTTGATCGCGCTCTGTCTGAAAACTCCCAATCGTTCTAGGATACTTGCATGATCACGCGATTGTACGTCAACAACTTCCGTTGTCTGGTCGCTTTCAAAGCGGAATTCAGCTCGTTTGCCGTATTATGCGGACCCAATGGGGCGGGCAAAAGCTCTGTGTTCGATGCGCTGCGCCTTCTACAGAACCTTGGAACGGGTGACGCGCTCCTCGGCGGCGCGGGCGAGCAGGACGTACCGCGATTGGAGTTCACTGACTGGCTGGATAGTTCTACTCAGGAGTTCGAGCTCGGGTTGAGCGTGGACGGGCACACGTTCGACTATGCCCTACACATTGAGCAGACAGCACAACACGAGAAGCCGCGAATCATCAAAGAGCGCGCTTCTTGGGACGAAAAACTGCTATTTACCCGGGACCTGGATGGCGTGGAGTTCGTGAAGGCCGATGGCATGATGGCATCCTTCCCACTTGATTGGCGAAAAGCAGCGCTGGCGAATATTCAACCGCGCGGCGGCAGCCTCGGCAAGGTCGCGATGCTCCAGGAGGCAATCGCCAAGCTGTTGATCCTTCGCCCTAATCCTCGCAGCATGGAGCGGGAAAGCAAGGCCGAGGTACGTCATCCGGACCTGTCTATGACCAATCTCACGTCGTGGTATCGTTCGCTGGCGCAGGAACAGGAGTGGACCGACG
>DASVHB010000189.1:0-6313 GCA_036379195.1 Pirellulales bacterium | reverse complement strand
GGTGGTTTACCATCAACTACGACGCGCTGCTCACCAATCCCGACCGCAACGTGTTTGAGATTCGCGGCCAGGGCGTCAAGGTGCTCAGCGAGAGCGAATTCTTGACGGCCAGGGGCCAGCAGGTGCACACCGGTCAAGCTGATCCGCTCAATGCCGAATTCGCCCGCAACTTCACCCGGCATTTTGCCGCCCTGGCGGCCAAATATCCGGTCTACGCCGATCTGCGGAATATCTACGACCTGGCGCTGGCCACGTCACTCATCAAGTCCGAAGGGCTGGCCGACCGCGTCGGCTGGCACATGGTCTGCTTCCGCGATCCGAAACAATACCAGGTGGCTCGTGGCCAAGCGCCCAAAGCGGTCGAGACGGTGATGAACCACCGCGTGGTCAACCGCGTCAACATTCTGGCCGCGGTCAGTGGCGGGGTGACCGTCAATTGCCAATCGCTGGTCGCGGCAAAGGCAATCGAGACCGATCGCAAGGGCGACCTGGGCAGCGAGTACCAGCGTTCAGCGCCCGACCAAGAAGAATCGGCCCGCTGGTGGTGGGATTGAGCGATCGCGAACAGACGCCATCTACGTTACACGCTCAGTTTCGGCTGATGTTGAGCATGGGCTTAGCTTGACGCAGCTCTTGAATGGCGCCCTCGGTCACGGCGGTTCTTCCGAGATTTACCCAGCGCAGTGATCCCATGCCGCGCAGCTCTTGCAGGCCGCGGTCGGTAATTTTAGTGCCGTCGAGCGACAGCATTTGCAGCCTGGGAACATCTTGCAGGCGTGCCAGCCCCGCATCGCCCACATTGGTATTGCTCAACCGTAACGTGACCAGCGAACTCGCCTGACGAAGGTATTTCAGCCCCGCGTCGGTCACTTGGGTTGACGATAGATCGAGATCGCTCAACTGCGGCGTGGCCTCCAAAGCAGCCAGGCCCGCGTCGCCGACGGCGGAGTTCTTCACGCTCAGCCGCCGGAGTTGCTGGAGCCGGGCAAAGTGCTTCACGCCCGCGTCGCCAAGCTGCGGCGAGTCTGCCGATACGACCGTCAGCGCAGCATGCCCGGCAATGAAGACGGCTCCCGCATCGGTTACGGTGCACTCGCCTAGCTCAAGCTCTTGCAGTTGGGTGAGGCGATCGAGATGCGCCAGCCCGGCGTCGCCCACCCGAGGTCCCCAGAGAATGAGCGCCTGCAGGTTGGTCGAGCCGCTGAGGTGGGCCAGGCTGGCGTCGGTCAGGTTCGGACAAGTCAGCCGCAGACGATGGAGCGCCCGCAGGTCTGCCAAAAACGCCATGGCGTCGTCGCCGACGCTCAGTCCCGAAAGTTCGAGTTCTTCCAACCGTTTCAGCCGTCCGACGGGCCGCACGCCGTCCGCCGAAAGCCCGACTTGCCACAAACCGAGCTTGCGAAGCTCGCCAAGGCGATCGAGCGGCCCAAGGTCGGTGATCGGAATGTCGTTCAGGCGCAACGAGGTCAGGTTCTTTAGCGCGGTTAGTCGCTCAAGGCCTTGATCGGTCGTCTTGGTTCTCAGCAGGGTTAACTCGACCAGATCGCTCATTTCGGCCAGCCGCCGCATCCCCTCGTCGGTGACATTGGGGCAATTCCAAAAGTTGATCGAGCGAAGATAGGGCAGCTCTTTAAGCAGGCTTACTGTTTGATCGGTGACTTGGGCGCCTTGAAACATGACGCCGCCGGGCACATTCGATCCGGGCGAGTAATTGTGGTTGAATCGCGCACCCACGGCTTCCAGCTCGGCGACAACTTCGCTCATGCGAGCCGTCAGTTCAAAGGTCGGAGCGGGGCCACGTGGCTGGTCAATCGGCTCATTGGGCACGCGGCCAATTCGCATCTCCGCCGAGCGGCGCGCGTTGTTTGCAAGGCGATTGCCGGCGCCGGTGAAGACCGCCACTTCCTTGCCTTCTCGAAACCGCTTGACGCCTTCTTCGGTGATGCGTGTTCGCGAGGCGCGCACCTGCTTGAGCGATTTGAGCTTTTTGAGCCGCAGCAAACCCTTATCTCCCACTTCGCTGTCCTCGAGCGAAACTGAGCGCAGGCCACGCAATTGGGCGACCGCCGACATGCCGCGATCGCCGATTTTGGCGCCGTCGAGCACCAGCTCTTCCAAAGCCGGGGCGCGGAGCTGCGCCAGGCCCGGCCCGGCGACCCGGGTATATGAAAGATCGAGCAGCCTGAGGTGCTGCATGCCGTGCAGGTGTTTGAGCGCGGAGTCGGCAATGGGCAGGTGGGTCAATCGCAAGGTCGTCAACTCCGCCATGCCCGCCAGGCTTTCCAGGCCGGCGTCGGTAATTGTCGCCCGATCGATGGTCAGTTCGGTGAGCAGGGCCAGCGGTTTCAGACACGCGAGCGTCGCATCGCCAATCTGTTTGCCACGCAGTTCCAACCGGCGGAGAGTCGTCAACTTCTCAATAAACTTCAAATCGGCGTCGGTGGCGTCGTCGTTGTCGATGCGCAGTGCGACGGGCGCCTTATCCGTCATGCCGTTCTCGCGGGCACCTCTTTCGCCCGTCAGTCGGCCGCCGACCTTGCGCACCGCCGCGGCAATGTCGAGTTCCTGCGGTCGTGCGGGCATCGGCTCGGCGGAAGGGGGCGTCGGCTCGAGCGGCGATGGTTCTGTCTCCGGCGGCATTGGCGGCGATGACGCCGCAAGCTGCTGGGGGTCGCCGTCGATGGCGATGCGGGGCAGCGCCGCGCGCAGGCTGGCCACCCCCGAAGCGGTAACCGGCGTGTTTTTGAGCACCAGGTGTTCCAGGCGCCGCAGTTGCTTAAGCGCCGGCAACGCCGCGTCGGTCACCGGCAAACCGTGCAAACACAGCCAATGGAGGTTGCCTAAGCGCGTCAATCGGGGCAAACCGTCTCCAGTCACCTTGGTGTATTGAAGGTTCAAGACGCGCAGCTCGCTCAAGCGGGCCAACGATTCCAATCCGGCATTGGTCACCGCCGTACTCGACAGATCGAGCCAATTAAGCCGGTTCAGGCCGCGCAGGTATTCAAGCCCCGCGTCAGTGATGCGCGTCTGAGCGAGGTTGATTGCTTCAAGTTGCGGCAACTGAGCGAATTGGCGCAGCCCCTCGTCACCGATCGGAGTGCCATTCAGCCACAGCGACCGCAGCGCGACGAGCGGCCTCAATCGTGCAAGGTCGCCATCGGCAATCTGCCGATCGGCAAGGTCGATCCGGATGATTTGCCCACCGGATGGATCGCGTTCGACTTTGGCGCCCACTGTTTCAAGCCACTGCGTCGCTTCCCCTAGCGGCGATTCGAACTGCGGGGAAGATTGCCGAGGCTCGGATTGTGACGGCACCGCTTCCGATGGCGCGGCTTCCGATGGCGCCGCTTCCGATGGCGAGGCGGCTAGTCGCGGAGCTGACTCGTGGTTTTTTTTCGGGGGCGTTTCGGCGGCATTCGATCGTGCTTCTGGATCAGTGCGCTGCTGCGCGCGGGCCCGGGTTTTCGTCTGCGAATGGGTCGCCATTTGCGCCACCCACAAGGCGATACCCCCCGCGGCAAGGCCTGCGATCACGATAGCCAGTGCCGGCTTGGGTAATCGCCTGCGAGCTGGGGGTGTGCGCGGGGCCAACGAGGCAGATGGTCGCACAACCGGACGTGCCGCGGCAATGGGCATCGGCGGCGTCGGCTGAGGCAGTATCGCTGCGCGCACCGGCTCAACCGCCGCGGGCGCGGCGACTCGGGCCCGCAACGTTTCGTCATAGGAGGTGCGCCGCGCCGGATCGAGCAGACAAAGTCTGGCCGCGGCCACCTCGTTGAGCAGCTTCTGCGAGAGCGACGAATGCTGACCGGTCTTGAAGGTGTGCAAAAACGCCATCAGCCGGTCGGCCGCTTGCTCGATCACATCGGGATCGTTTTCAAACAGCTCGATGCCCAGCAGGCGATAATGGTGCGGGGGCTGGTCTTTCGGGCGAATGCCCAGCCACTTGTAATACGGATCGAAATCGTCGGACATGGCGCACCCCGCGGAGCCTCGAAGCGGACGCAGAGCATTAGTTTAACATGCCCTGCCGCTGATGCGAGTCCGCGCGACCAATGTCGTCTTTCGCTCCGCGAAACGATTTAATAATCGCGGCCACGGCCGCCGCCGTGCCCGCCGCGGCCGCCGCCATAGCCGCCGCGTCCACCACCACCACCACCACCGCCACCGCCCGCCCGAGGCGTGCGCTCGCGGGCCTCGTTGACTGTCAGGTTGCGGCCTTGAAACGGGGCGCCGTTGAGCGCCTGCATGGCTTGCTGAGCGCCATCCTGGCTTTCCATCTCGACAAACCCAAAGCCGCGCGAGCGGCCTGTCTCGCGGTCCATAATCACCTCGACGGAACGCACCGCGCCGTACGTGCCGAACAGACCCTCGAGATCTGCCTTCGTGACCGCCCAAGCCAGGTTGCCAACATACATCTTCATCGAACGAACCCTTCACAAACAAACACAGAACAAAGAGAACCGCGGCAGAATTCCGCGGGGCAAACACCAGAGAAGGCAAGAGCGAGCATGGACAAGATAGCAGAGAGTCTGGCGGCGGAAGCCGCGATTCCGATCAGGTGCTCGCCTGGGTTGAGATGGGGCAGCCCGGCCGAACAATCGCCAGCCAGAGCATCAATCCCCATCGGTAGGGCTTCTATACTACAATTCTAGCGCGGTTGCTAGGGCGATTTTACGAGTTTTTAAAATTTACGGTTGCTCCTCGTCCAGCCGGCCAAAAGGGCTGGGCTACCGCTCGACGACCCAGATATTGCGAAACCGCACCGGGTTGCCGTGGTTTTGCAGGTGGATCGGTCCTTTTTCAGCACCTTCGCCCAGGGTGCCGCCCGGCGTGCCACTGGGCAACTCGACGTCGGGCTGAACCGCCACGCCATTGTGGCGCACCGTAATTCGCGCGTTCTTGGTCTTCTTGCCCGAGGCGTCGTATTTCGCCGCCGTGAAGTCGATATCGTAAGTCTGCCAGACCAGCGGCGGGTAGCACATGTTCACATCGGGATCGCGGATGGTGTAGATGCCGCCACACTCGTTGTTTTTGCCCGCCAGGCCGAACGAATCGAGAATCTGCACTTCGTACCGTCCCTGCTCATAGCAACCGCTGTTGCCGCGGCCTTGGTCGCGGGCTTCGGGCATGAAGGGCAGCCGGAACTCCAGGTGCAGCGTATGATCGCCAAACTTGCGCTTGCTGGTGACGCCCTGAATCAACAGCCCATCATCGGTAAGGTTGCCGTTCTCAAACTCAGCGGCGTTCTTGCCGTCGAACAGCACGGTGGCGCCGTCGGGCGGCTGTTTGCCCAACGTCGGGCTTTTGCGTTCGACCCGCTTCAGCGTGCCTACCTCATCGCCGTCGTTGCTGCTGAGCGTCATCACGCCCTGCTTGATGCGGGCCGAGCCGCGCTCGCCGCGGAGCGTGGTGACGCCGTCTTTGGTTTCGCCGCTGCCTTCGCGTTTGTGCTCTTGGTCCCAACCGTCGCCGGGCAGCCCGCCGCGATAAAAGACCGAATGAAATTTGCCTCCGCCCAGGGCGATGACTTGAATACCCACTTTGACGGGGCCGTCATCGGTATGCAGCTCACCGGCATATTCGCCTTGCACGGCGAAGTCGGGGTCGGCCTGGGCGGCCTTTGGGTCGTCGTAGGTCTTGCCTCTGCTTTCGGCGGCGTACACCGCGGACGAGATGCTCAGAGCGGCGGCGATCAAACAAAACACGCGGCGAATCATGAGGCGTCTCCCAGCGTCAATGAAAGTCAGGCAGGTATGGCGATTATTGTGATCGGCGGTTGGCAAAATCGCAAGCGCGTAGGCTGCGTGCCGAAAATGATTCCGGTGGCCGGGGCAGAAGCTGGCCGCCTTCCGCGAGCAATTGCCGACGCGCGCGATCGGCCAGCGATGCCCGGGGTGGAATGCCGTGACGAAATTCGTATTCCCAAAGACTACCGCAATCCCTTCGCCCTCAGCAACTCATTCGCCCAGGCGGCGGTCGCCGGGTCGAACGGCGGATCGGGATCGAGGCTGTAATCGGTCCGATCGTACCGGCCATTGCGGTAGCAAGGCTCAATCAGCGATTGCAGATCAAGTGGCACGTCCTGATCGGTTTCGCGCAGCGGGATTTGCACCTTCGGCAATCGCTTTTCGATGGGCGCCCGATAGAGTTCGACTCGCCGTGGACGCCATCCGCGCCGTACGCATACGCGGTACGGAGTACGATACCGGCGTGGAATCAGGCGCCTCGGTACGTTGAGCACATGATCGCCGCTTCGCAGCAGGTCGATCTCCACCAGGCTGACGCCGCCAGCGTTCAACTCTTGTTGCTC
>DASVHB010000188.1:0-5974 GCA_036379195.1 Pirellulales bacterium | reverse complement strand
CCGCAACCTATTGCAACGCTGGCTGGGGCTGGCCACCGTGTCGGTTCAGACAGCCGCTGGGGGCAGCGGGCCGGAAATGAGTATCGAGGGCATTTTGCTGGCCGACGAGTTGCGTGATTTCCTTTACACCAAGATGCGCGGTGCTCGCGACCATCTGTCGCCCGAGCCAGCCGGCGGCGCGCCCGCCGCCGACGCGCTTGTCTTGTTGCGCGAGATCCGCGACGCGCTGGCGCGGCAGTCGGCCGCGAGGGACGAACGGTGAGCCGGGCCATCGTCAGCGAGCACGTCGATCGGGCCAGCCGCTGGGTCTATCAGGGGCTATGGGCTGTTCTGGTGCGTTGGTTCCGCGTGCCCGATCGCCCGCCCGAGTTGCCGGTCATGGGTGGTGATCGCAGTGAGTCGTTTCGCCCGGCAGCGGGTTTTCTGAGCTATCTGAAATTCAAGTTCTGGGTGGGACTGACGCTGTTCGATGGTCTTGTCGTGATTGTCTGGTTCGTGATCGCGGTGGCGTCGCCGCTGGCCGGCGTGCTGACGGCGGCGCCGGCATTGGCCCTCGGGGTGCTGCCCGGCATTCTGGCGTACATCGCCATTCATCTGCGATACGACACGACGTGGTACGTGATGACCAGCCGCAGCTTGCGCATTCGCCGCGGCATCTGGATCATTCACGAGACGACGATCACCTTTGAGAACGCGCAAAACGTGGAAGTGCGCCAAGGCCCTTTGCAGCGGTTGTTTGGCATCGCCGACGTGCTGGTGCGAACCGCGGGTGGCGGCGGCAAGCAGCCGGCTGGGCAGCACGGCGCCGAGACGATGACTGAGCACCATGGCCTGATCGAGGGCATCAGTCATGCCCCAGAAATTCGCGACCTCATTCTGGCCCGACTGCGGCAATCGCGCGCGGCGGGGTTAGGTGACGAGCCTCATCACGTTCCGGTTGGCGACGGCTGGTCGGCCGAGCACCTCGCCGTTCTGCGCGAGATTCGCGATCTGGCCTGCCGCACGGCATGAAATCGCAGATCATGTACCGATATCGCGTGGCGACGCTTGCCGTCGATGGGTGGGTCGAACCGCGGCAACTACGCCTCGAAGCGTTCGCTCGGGGCGCTGCGCGGCAGCCAGCGGCACAGCAGCACGCCGCCAAAATAGAGCAGCACCAGGGGAACGGCCATCAGAAAAATGCTGTAGGGATCGGCCGGCGTCAGCACCGCCGATAGGATGACAATCACCAAGATGGCGATCCGCCAACGCGCGACATAGGCTTCGGCGGTGAAGATGCCGATCCGTTCGAGGAAGAGCATCACCAGCGGCAACTGAAAACTGACGCCAAAGCCCAGCGGTAGAAAGATCACAAAGCCAAGCCATTCGGTGATGCGCGGCTCGGTGTCGAAGCCAAGCGTGCCGTTGATCCCGAGCAAAAACGTCAGCACCGGTTGAAACACAAACAGATAAGCCAAGGCGGCGCCCGCCAAGAACAGCCCCAGGCTGAACGGCAGAAAGACGTGGATGTATTTCTTTTCGTGCGGATAAAGCCCCGCGGCCACGAACGACCAGATCTGATAAAACACCCACGGACTGGAAAGCACGATGCCGACCACAAACGAGGCTTTGAACCAGATCATGAAGCCTTCTTGAAAGTTCAGCACCTTGGGGCTGATGCGCGCATCGCTGGCAATGGGATGCCAAAGAAACAACGTCAGAAAGCTATCTGGATCGACCCGAACCTGCTTTTCATGCGCCGCGGGCAGCCCTTTGCCCAGCTTCGGCTCGGCGGCGCGCATCGCCACCGCGGCCTGGGCCAGATCGACCGTGCGCATCTCGTAAATCAGCCCGCGCACGTCGACCAGCTCATGGATTTGCTCGGGCGTGTAGGGCAACTTGCGGCCTAGCGCTGTTTGAGTTGCCGCCCACGCCTGGTAGGCGGTGACCGCCTGCGACTGATAATAGCCGCCCAATGCCTCTTCTAGCGGCGCCGAAATCAGCTTGACAACCTGCGTGCCCACCAGCATGCCCAAAGCCACACCGACGAACAGCCCGGCGATCGCCTTCAGCAGACAGGTACGCAGTTCGTCGAGGTGCTCGCCGAACGTCATCGTGCTGTCTTTGAAGTAGTCTTCGTCGCGCTTCAGCACGGGCATCGAAAGCGTGGGCATGGGCGGGATTAGGTCGAGGCGGGAAATCGGATGTGCTGTTTTGATGATACCAAGCCGCCCTCCGTTGGGCGAGCGGTTGCAAAATCGGCGGCAATTGGCATGATGGCGCGGCGAGAGAAAGGAGACCGATGTATGACGCCGCTCTATCCGCTACGATTTCGCCCGATCCTCCGCCGCTATCTCTGGGGTGGGCGGCGGCTGGGCACGCATCTGGGCAAGCCGTTGGGCGAGGGCGACGATTTCGCCGAAAGCTGGGAAGTCTGCGATCGGGGCCAAGACCAAAGCGTCGTCCATGCCGGGCCGCTGGCCGGCACGCCACTGGCCGACTTGTTGGCCCAGCGCGGCCGCGAAATGCTCGGACGACATGCGCCGCAGCCGCGGTTTCCGTTGTTGTTCAAGTTTCTCGATGCCCAGAAGACGCTCTCGGTTCAGGTGCATCCCGACGATGCGCGTGCTGCGCGATTACCCGCTCCCGATCTCGGCAAGACCGAAGCTTGGGTTGTGCTGGAAGCAATGCCCGGCAGCGTGATTTACGCAGGATTGAAGCGCGGGTTCGACCGGGCCGCGCTCGCGCGCGAGTTGGCGCGCGGCGCCTGTGAGTCGTGTCTGCATCGCTTCGAACCCCAGCCGGGCGATTGCATTTTTCTGCCCGCTGGAGTGGTTCACGCCATCGGCGAAGGGCTGCTCGTGGCCGAAATCCAGCAATCGAGCGATGTGACCTATCGCTTGTTCGATTGGAACCGGGTCGGACCCGACGGCCGCCCAAGAGCATTGCACCTGGAACAGGCGTTGGAAGCCATCGACTATGGCTATGGCCCCGCGCACCCGCAACGGCCCCAGGCCACCGAGCGGCCCCACGTTGAGCGGCTCGTGGCCTGTGAACCATTCATGCTCGACCGCTGGACGTTGACTGGCTCACAGGCAGCCGGCGGCGACGATCGTTGTCACTTACTCGCGGTGATCGAGGGCGAAGTCGCGGTCGAGGGCGAGCCCGAAGGAATCCCGCTTCGCCGCGGTGCGACGGTGCTGCTGCCGGCGTGCCTCGGCCAGACCGAGCTTCGGCCCATCGGCCGCGCCGTGCTGCTCGACGCCTATTTGCCATAGGTATCGCCGCTGCTCACACGAAGAGCCTATCCGAGAACCGGCGGGCAGGCGGGACGCCCGCACCACAACGCCGGTTCTCGGATAGGCTCTAAGCCGACGCACACGTGAGGCGGCGCGTGAATCACTACCAGTCCTCGCTGGCGCTTCGGGTTGCTGTGGTTTTGTCGGGACTTTTCGAGGCTCGGGCGTAGCGTCTTTTCGATCACTATGCGCTGAAAACCCCCTACATCCCGCGCTTTGCCGCGTTCGCTCAAGTGCCGGCCGCGGGGCGACGATGCTGGTGCTAGCACCGGGCAAACTCGCCTTTTGCCCAGCGACTGCTTTCGGTATGATTCGGCCATCTTTCCCAGCGAGGGTCTACCCGTGGCCTGGTTACGCGCGTGCTTGTTGTTCGCCGTAATGGCGGCTGCGCCGGGCTGCGGCATCGGGCAGGGGCAATTGGCCGATCAGGTGTTCCGACCCGGCCCCACACGGTATCAACAGTTGCGGGCCACGCGCTTCGACCCCTACTCGCAGCAAGAGCAGTTTGCCGGGCCGCGCGACTCGACCACTCGGCCGCGTGATGCGCTGCATCCCACGCCCGAGCCGACCCGTGGCCGCTGGCCCACCTGGGGCTTTCCGCGGTTCGGCGTGTGGTAAGCGGGCCCCTGGGTCTCGCTCGGCCATTGGGCTATGATGGCGGTTGGAAGTTCTCAGGCTCAATTCCCGCCGTCCAAGCTTTTTGATGAGTAGTCCACGCCCCGCCAAGCGCCGCCCCAAACCCCGGGGCGCACAGCCGCCGCGCCACCGGGTGAAGCCAGCTTCCGCGCCGCGCGAAGCGCACGCGGCGCAGGGAGAGCGTCTGCAAAAGGTGATGGCTGCCGCCGGCATCGGCAGCCGCCGGCGTTGTGAGGAATTGATCCTGGCGGGCCGGGTCGAAGTCGATCGGCGTGTGATCCGCACACTGGGCACTCGCGTCGATGCCGAAAAGCAAGAGGTGCGCGTCGATGGTGATCCGCTGCGACACACGCGGCGCGTGCATTATCTGGTTAATAAGCCGGTCGGCGTCGTGTCGACGAACTTCGATCCCTCGGGCCGGACGCGGGTCATTGACCTTTTGCCGCAAACCGCCGAGCGGCTATTCACCGTCGGCCGCCTCGATCAATCGAGCGAAGGGCTGATGCTGGTCACCAACGATGGCGAGCTTGCCAACCAGCTTGCTCATCCGCGCTACGGCGTGCAGAAAACCTATCACGCTTTGGTGGCCGGCAAGCCAGAGGCCGAGGTGCTCGAACGTCTGCGGCGCGGCGTGCACCTGGCTGAAGGCGTGGCACGGGTGGTGAGCGTCAAGGTTAAAAAATCGCTCGGCAAAAGCACGCTGCTCGAACTGGTGCTGACCGAAGGACGCAACCGCGAGATCCGCCGCATTCTGGCCAAGGTCGGGCATAAGGTGCTGCGATTGAAACGCGTCGCCCTGGGCGGAGTGAGGCTGAAAGAACTGCCGCCCGGCGAGTATCGGCCGCTGCGGCACGACGAACTTCGCCTGCTTCGCAGCGCGGTGCGCAAAGACCGTCCGCGTTCGAGGCACGGCGAATGACCCCGGCCGCTTGCTATGCCGACCGCGCGTGGCACGGCGCCGCCGCGGTGGTCGAAAACGTGCGGTTGGCCCGCGACACCTATCGCGTGCGGTTGGAATGCCCCGAGATCGCCCGGCGCATCGTGCCGGGGCAGTTTGTCATGCTGCGTCTGGCCGGACAGAACGACCCGCTCTTGGGCCGACCGCTCGCTCTGTACGACGTGGTGCTCGACGGAGCTGGCAGGCCGGCGGGCATCGACCTGGTTTATCTGGTCCTGGGAAAGCTGACCGGCAAGCTCGCGCGGTTTGTGCCCGGCCAACTACTGGAAGTGTGGGGACCCCTGGGTAATGGTTTCGCCGCCCAGCCGGTCGAGCACCTGGTCATGGTTGCCGGAGGCATCGGGCAAACGCCCTTTCTGGCCCTGGCGAAAGAACATCTGGGGCGGCAGCGATATGGCGAATCTTCGCGACAACCGGCGTCCGCCGATCGCGTAACGTTCTGCTACGGCACGCGCAGCCGAGATTATTTGGCCGGACTCGACGACTTTAAGCAGGCTGGCGTCGAGCTGCGCATGAGCACCGACGATGGCAGCGCGGGACATCATGGCTTCGTGACCGATCTCTTGAAACAATGCCTCGACGAAAATGCCCGGCGGAATCAGCCGTGCCGCGTGGTCTGCTGCGGGCCGGAGCCGATGATGGCGGCGGTTGCTAGAATCACGGGCGAAGCCAATGTGCCTTGCCAGGTATCGCTCGAAACGCCGATGGCCTGCGGCATTGGCATCTGCTTCAGTTGCGTGGCCAAAGTGCGCGATGATGCCGGCGGCTGGGATTATCGCCGCACCTGCGTCGAGGGACCGGTGTTCGACGCGCGATCGGTCGTATTCGATTGACGTTTGCCGATCACCATCGCATCGACCGGCTGATCGCGGCGATAGCGATCGCATTTCACGACGGCCACTTCCTGCCACTCAAACGGCAGCGGCTTACGTCTGCCGCGAACTGAATGAAAGCAGAAAAATTCGAACTCGGGCGGAGGCGAGTCAGCTTTGGGCCAGTCGAGCCAGGGAATCGTCTGGCCAAAATGATACACGAAAGGATGGTGTGCCCGGCCCAGGCTGACCAAATGACCATCGGCGGGCAAAAGCCGTTTGAGCGCGCG
>DASVHB010000187.1:0-7134 GCA_036379195.1 Pirellulales bacterium | reverse complement strand
GGCCGACTCGCCGATCACCTGGCCCATCTTCAAGCCGCCGCCGGCCAGGGCCAGCATGCTCAAAGGCGCCCAGTGATCGCGGCCCGCGCCGCCGTTGATGCGCGGCGTGCGGCCAAATTCGCCGGTAATCACCAGCAAAATCTTTTCGCTCAGGCCGCGCTGCGCGCAGTCTTCGATAAACGTGGCCACCGCGTGATCGAGCGCCGGGCTAAGCTGCTCCATGCTCTGCTTGATGGCGCCGTGCATGTCCCAGCCGCCATAGTGGATGGTGACAAAACCGCAGCCCGCCTCGCACAGCCGCCGCGCCTGCAACAGCCGCTGGCCCAGCCGCTGATTGTCGACACCATACTGATCGACCAGCCGCGGGTCTTCTTTGTTCAGGTCGAACGCCTCGGGCGCCCGGTTGAGCACCAGGTTGAAGGCCTGCTGCTCGAACTGGTTCAGGCCCTCCATCAGCGGGCTGCTTTCGGCGTGCCGCCGCAGCTTATCGAGACCTTTAAGCAGCTCGCGGCGCTCGGCCAGACGGTCGTGAGCGACGTGCAGCGTCATGTTTTGTTGGGCTTCGCCGTTGGGATCGAACGGCGCGTAAGGCGTGCCCAAAAACGACGGGCCGTCGCCGTAAATGCCGCCCAGGCGAACATAGGTGGGCATGCCGGTGGCCGGGTGATTGGCGCCGCGCGCACGGGCCACAATCGCGCCCAGGCCGGGACGCACCTGCGGCTCGCCATTGTCGGCCGCGCGGAAGTCGTAGCCGGTCATCACCCAGTGGGTGCCGCCGCCGTGGCCGCTGTTGTCATGCGCGAACGAACGCACCACCGCCAGCTTGTCGGCCATTTTGGCCAGCTTCGGAAAGGTGCCGCCAAAGGTGACGCCGGGCAACTTGGTGGCAATTTCGCCCGTGATGCTGCGATACTCCGCCGGGGCCGACATCTTCGGATCGAACGTCTCGATGTGCGTCGGTCCGCCGCCCAACCAGAGCCAGACCACCGAGGTGTCGCGCACGGTGTTGCCCGCCGCGGCCGCTTGGGCCCGCGCGGCCAGCAGCCCGGGCAGCGTGAGTCCACTGGCTCCGAGTGCGCCTACTTTGAGAAAGTCGCGGCGCGAGGAGCCGTCGCAAGCCGTCGTCCGTCGGTCAGTTACGAGCCTCAGCACAGTCGTTCCTCCTTCTGCCCAAGCGTAAAGCGTTGGTTTTTGGTGCGTCTGAACCGGCCCCGTTTACGTCTGCCCCTACTGCATTTTTCGTGCGTCGCGCCTAATTCTTTGCGGCGCGCGATCCGCCATCGCTGCCATACGCCGCCGAACGCATCGACGTTCGTTGATCGGTAGTATAACCGGGTCGATTCATAAAAGGCAAGTGTTCTGACGTAGGGAACTCGATGCGCACCGCGGTGCGCATCGCGATCGAACGAAAGCTCCTCGCTCGGCACAAACTGCGACGGCGTTCGATCGAGCCGAAACACTTGCGGAAAACTGGCGGCGATCGCCCGATCGCTCTTCCGCAAGTAGTTTCTGTCAAAAGGCTTACAGCGCTTGAGAAACACATCGAAACCGACTTATGCAAGCGATGTAGGTTGCTTGGGCGAATGGATTTCGCCGCCGCTCTTAACCCGGTTCGGCCCTCTCCCCGCATTATCGCAGGCAACTGGCTTGGTCGGTTTCCGGATTACGGATATCGGGGCCCACAAGGTTCGCAATCACGTGCAGGACGATCGACGTGAACTTCAAGTTTGATCGGTACTGTCCAGCGGAAGGAACGGCCAGCGGATGACGGCGCAAAGTAGCAGGCACGCTCCGCCGTGCCGTCGCCGTTAGCCGGTTGAAGTCGAGTTTCGGGCGACGTCGATCGGGGCGCCGGGCTCGATTGAGTGGTGATGTCTTTCATGACGCGGCAACGGCACGGCGGAGCGTGCCTGCTACATTACGCGCGGCCTCGTTAATAAAAAGTCGGACATCTGCGCCGGCGGCGTTAAAAGTAGCTGTCGAACGACACGTGGGGGTATTCAACAATCCTCTGGGACAAGCACCCAATCCCATGCTTACGACCACTGACGACCGTCTGCCCCGCGAAGTTGCAATAGCTACCAAAGCCTGGACAATTCAGAGCAGCGGCAAGTTCATCGAAGATCGCGTCAACGAACTGAAAGACGAACTCGACCGCCGGCTGAACGAGGTGCTGCAGGTGCTCGCCCGAGCGGGGTGAGTCGCTATGAATCTCCCGGCCTATCGCCTCCGTTTGGCTTCGAGCACCGCTTGCCACGAGAGGGCCATGCGGGGCATGGCGGCGGGACTGGCGTTGAGATACGCGGCGAAGGACGATACCGCTTGTTCCGCGCGCTTGAGGTGCTCGGGCTGCGACAGCGCCGCCGCCAACCGGGCCAGATTGCCCGCCGCCACCGCGTTGCCCGACGGCGTGGCCGAATCGACCGGGTCTTTGCTGCGGGCAAACAGCTCTTCGTGATCGCCAGAGGTGAAAAAGAACCCGCCCGACCGGTCGTCCCAAAACAGCTCGATCTGCCGGTCGGTCAGTTCACGCGCCGCTTGCAACCAGCGATTGTCGCCGGTGGCCCGGTGCAACGCGAGCAAACCATCGGCCAGAAAGGCGTAATCATCGAGATAGGCGTTCAGTTTGGCTTTGCCCGCGGTGAAGGTGTGCAGCAGGCGGCCGTCGGCGGTGCGAAGATGGTCGAGCATGGCCTCCGCCGCGCGGACCGCGGCTTTTATAGATCGCGGCTCCTCGAGCACGCGCCCGGCGTCGGCCAGGCCGCGAATCATCAAGCCGTTCCAACCGGCGAGAATCTTGGTGTCGGTCAGCGGGCGTTTGCGGCGATTGCGAACTTCCAGAAGCTTGTTGCGGCCACCGGCGAGTCGCTCGTTCAGCTCCGCCAGCGACAGCCCGTGCTTCGCCGCGGTTTCTTTGAGCGGGCGGGCCAGCACCAAAACATAGCGGCCCTCGAAATTCGGCTCGCCCGAGAAGCCATAAGCGTCGGCCATCAGGTCGAACTCTTCGGCGTCGAGCGCCGCGCGCAGCTCGTCTGGCGTCCACACATAGTAGGCGCCTTCGTCGCCGTCGGTCTCGGCGTCGAGCGCCGCATAGAACCCGCCGCTGGCATCGGTCATTTCGCGAGCGATGAATTCCAGAATCTCGTGGGCGACCTGGCGAAAGTCGTCGCGGTTGGCCAATTTCGACGCCTCGGCATAGACCGTGGCCAACTGGGCATTGTCGTAAAGCATCTTCTCGAAGTGCGGGATGCGCCAGAAGCGGTCGGTGCTATAGCGGTGAAATCCTCCGCCCACGTGATCGCGCATGCCGCCGGCGGCCATCGCTTCGAGCGTATGGACCAGCATTTTGCGAGCTTGTTCGTCGTCGTCTCGCTGGGCGCGGTCGAGCAAAAACAGCAGGTTCGACGGCTCGGGAAACTTGGGACGCCGGCTCTCGGCGGCGCTGTAGCCAAACCCGCCATACCTGGCGTCGTATTGCTCGGCCAGCCCGGCCAACACTTGATCGCCCAAGTCGTCCGCCACTTCGGCCGCGGCCAGCGACTGCCGCGAGAGGGTCCGCTTGACGTGGGCCGCCAGCGCGTCGCTGGCCTTGAGCAAGTCGTCGGGCGTTTTTTTCCAGGCGTTTTCGATCAGGGCCAGTAGTGTCAGCAGCCCGGTGATTTTTTGTTTCTGGGGCGCTTCCGCGCCTGGCTTCTCAGACTCCTCGGCCGCCTTGGCCGCAACCGCCACTTCTTTGTCGCGGGGCGGAAAGTAGGTGCCGCCGAAGAACGGCCGGGCGTCGGGCGTCAAAAACATGGTCAACGGCCAGCCGCCCGGCCGGCCTAGGGCGTGCAAGGCCGACATGTAGATCTCGTCGATGTCGGGCCGTTCTTCGCGGTCGACCTTGATGCAGATGAAGTGCTTGTTGAGGTACGCGGCGACCTCGTCGTCCATGAACGACTCGCGTTCCATCACGTGGCACCAATAGCAGCTCGAATAGCCGATGGAGAGAAAGATGAGCTTATTTTCGGCCTTGGCCTTGGCCAGAGCTTCTTCGCCCCACGGGCGCCAATCGACCGGGTTGTGGGCATGGAGCAGCAGATACGGGCTGGTTTCTTTCGCCAGTCGATTCGCCGCCCGCGGCTTTGCCGTTTCTGGCTGCCTAGCGGCCGGCTCGGCAGCGTACGCCGACCAAAGCTCCGCCAGGCTCAGCGCTAGGGCGGCCATGAACGATGAGACTCGCGGTTTCCTTTTCGCGTGGAAGACGTGGAAGAATCGTGGCGGAGCATTCATGGTACGGCAAGCGATGAGTGGATTGCGCCAGATAGCATACTCGACACCGCTGCCCGGGCGTAGCCTAGGATGAGCCGTGGCCGGCCATGAAGTACGTCATGCTGGTGAATCTTGCCTTCGAGACGAGCGCGGGTGATAATCCAGAGGTCGCCGAAAAACCCACGAGATTGCCATGAGCTTGGACGAACTTGAAGCCGCCGTAGCACAGTTACCCGCCGACGATCTTTCCGCATTTGCGCGGTGGTTTGAAGAGTATTTGGCTGACGCTTGGGACCGCCGCATTGAGGCCGATATTAATGCCGGACGTCTCGATCGTGCTGGCGCTCGCGCCGATGCTGATTTTGACACAGGGCGATGTACGCCGCTGTGAACCATTTTGCTACTCCCGATTTCTGGTATCGGTATCGTCATCTGCCGAAAGACATCCGCGAGTTAGCGGACAAAACTTTTGCTTTATTGCGCCAAGATCCACGTCATCCTTCATTGCGGCTCAAGAAGGTGGGATCGTATTGGTCGGCTCGTGTGGGTTTGCGCTACCGAGCGTTAGCGCGTGAACGCGCAGAAGGACTTGTCTGGTTCTGGATTGGTCCGCACTCCGACTACGATCGCTTGCTCAAAACCTAGCTGTGAGAACCCGCCGACTGATAGACACCTGACGCGTCTGCGGACCGCTCCGTGGTGAAAACGCCGATGCACAGCCCCGTGAGCCCGAAATAGCTCAACACCCGGGCCAAGTAATGGCTGGAATACACCAACTGCACCGGCAACTCTCAAACACTCGCGGCGCTTGGCGTTCGCGTGCTAGTCCAGCCCGAGCGACTCAAAAAAGTTGTTCAGCTCGTCGTCGCTTTGATGCACCGCGGGGGCGGGCTCGTTGCCGACGTTGATCTGCGGCGGTTCTTCGCCTGGTTTCGCCGCATTGCCATTGGCCGATGCCTTGGAGGGCGATTTCGAAACCTCTCCGTTGGTGGCAGGTTTCGATTTTTTTTCGGGAGCGGTTTTTACTGGCTTGGCGTCCTCGACTACCGGCGGGTCGTCGGCAAACGAAAAGATCTCGCCGCTATCGCCGCCCGCCAGGCCAGAGGGTTCGGACGAGGCGAGCTCACCGATCGGCTCATCGTCGAGAAAATCGAAGCGTCCCGACTCGCTATCCAGTTCGGCATCGACCGGCAAGGCGAACTCGCCCGAATCTTCATCGGCGGGCGCAGACTCGCTTGCCGACACGGGCGCTCGTGGCGGCAGGTCGGTGGTTTCGTTCAGCCCGTCGCTGGCAAAATGAATGGTCTCCGGCGCTTCGACCGGCGGCGGCAGAAACTCGGCGGGCGGGGCGTCCGAGACCGCGGCCTTATCCCCGGCTTCGGCAGCCGCTTCGCTCGTGCTGCCGGTCGCCACCGGTGCGTCATCCAGAACGTCCTGCGAGCTGTCGGCCGGCTCATACTCGGCCCGGAAGGTCAGCGGCCCGATGGTCAGCGTCTGGCCGGGCCTCAAGATGCGGTCGGCATCGACGCGCTCGCCGTCAATAAAGGTGCCGTTCAGCGAACCTTTGTCCTGCACCATCAGGACGCCATCGAGTTCGTAAACTAGGCAATGTCGGCGACTTACGGTAGGATGGGCTACGGTGAGATGTGCGTCTCGACCGCGGCCGATGGTCGCGGGCAACGAGAGCGGCACTTCGGCCTTGTTGGCTTTTCCACCGACGACAATGAGTTTGGCCTCCATCGCGTCTTCTCGGCTCCGGTTCGGGCAGACATGGCGGTTCGGGCAGACATGACCACAAGTCCTTACTATAACTGGTCCAACGGTCTACGCAACAGATTGCCCTTGCCAGCAAGCACGGCAAATCTATAATCCGGTGATTCCGCTCTCTCTATATATCCTCTCCCCGCGACGGGGTGCGGAAAGAAGACGGAACCGCAAAAGCGAGCAATTCTGACTAAGCGGGTGTAGCTCAGTTGGTAGAGCACGACGTTGCCAACGTCGTTGTCGTGGGTTCGAATCCCATCACCCGCTCTTTTTTTGTTTGTGTCTACTCTCGGGGCGACCTAGAGCATGGCTACCACGGAAGACGACGAAACCGGCGCTGCCGCAATCACGGCCGAAGGTGCGGACTCAACGCCCGCCGAAGGCGATGAATCGGCGGAAGAAAAAAAGCTGCACCTTGAGGTAAACATCGACGCGCGCAGCGCTTGCGAGCGACATGTGACGGTCAGCATTTCGCGCGAAGACATCGATCGCTACTACAACGACGCCTATAGCGAGATGATGGGCAAGGCGGTGGTGCCCGGCTTCCGCGCCGGCCGCGCCCCGCGCAAGCTCGTCGAATTGCGGTTTCGCAAAGACGTGGGCGACCAGATCAAAAACACGCTGCTGATGGACAGCCTCACGCAGCTTTCGGAAGAGGGCAAGTTTTCGCCCATCAGCGAACCCGACATCGACCCGCTGGCGATCAGCCTGCCCGACGAAGGGCCGATGAAGTTCGAGTTCAACATCGAAGTCCGTCCCGAGTTCGACCTGCCGCAGTGGAAGGGACTGAAGATCAATCGCCCGGTGCGCGAGTTCACCGACAAAGACATCGAGCGGCAGATGAAAGAGATTTTGGCGCGGCACGGTCGGTTGGTGCCGCACGACGGCCCCGCCGAGGCGGGCGACTATGTGACCGTCAATCTCCGCTTCAAGGACGGCGAGAATGTCATTTCGGAGTTCAAAGAGCAGGTGCTGAATGTTCGCGCCGTGCTCAGTTTCCGCGATGGCAAGATCGAGGGTTTCGACAAGCTGATGCAGGGGGCGGCGGCCGGAGAGCGGCGCACCGGCCAGGCCCGGCTGACCGAAGACGCTCCGAACGAAACCCTGCGCGGCAAAATG
>DASVHB010000186.1:0-8770 GCA_036379195.1 Pirellulales bacterium | reverse complement strand
TCGATCTGACCGACGTGTTTTTGACCGACGATTACCGGCTGCGGATCGCCACCAACCTGGAGATTTTTTGGGACGAGGCATTTTTGACGGTCGATGAAACGCCGGCGCCCATCGAACTTAAAGAATTGAGCTTAAGCTCGGCCGATTTGCACTTCCGCGGGTTCTCGCATCGCAGTCCCGGCCAGAACTTCGGTCCCGAGCGATATGATTACGATCGCGTCAGCACCGCGCCGAAATGGCCGCCGATGGAGGGCAACTTTACGCGTTATGGCCCGGTCGATGAATTGCTGGCCGAGACCGACGACTTGCTGGTGATCGTGGGCGCCGGCGACGAGCTGTCGCTAAACTTTGCCGTGCCGGCCGCGGACCCACCCGCGGGATGGAAACGAGATTTTCTGATCTACAACGCCGGTTGGGACAAAGACTGCGATCTGAACACGGTGTATGGCGAAACGGTCGAGCCGTTGCCGTTTGCCGCCATGAGCGGCTACCCCTACGGCGGCGACGAGTCGTATCCCGACAGCGAGCGGCATCGCCAGTATCTGCGGACCTATCAGACGCGCGCTCAAGACCCCGGCGGGTTTTGGCGGAATATTTTCGACGAGGCGACCTTGCACTAAAGGCAAAAACCAGATGAATCGGTCAGACCAGAAGGAACAGCGTTTGGATCAGGCTGGGCGACGCGCGACGTCTGTCGGGAACGCCCTCCGTGGCGTTCCGCCGTCTGCGAATCAACGCCGTCCCGCCCCGCTCGGAACGCCACGGAGGGCGTTCCCTACAGAGGCTGCCGCGGCTTTCCCGAACATCGGCGCTCGGCTGCTGCTCTCCTTCGCTGTTTGCTTCTCCACAACGCCGAGCCGCGCCGACGATGACGAATCGTTTCAATACCCGTTGGCGGTCGCCGCGCACGACGACACCATATACGTGGCCGACCGCAATCTGCCCGGCGTGTGGAAGATCGAAGATGGCAAGCCGAGCATCTACTACCGCGGCGAAAAGAAGCTGCGCACGCCGATGAACGCGCCCTGGTGCGTGGCGGTCGATGCCGAGGGCCGCGTGCTGGCGGGCGACAGCGCCACGCGCGAAGTATATCGCATCGACGATGGTAAGCTCGAGCCGCTCACCAACGGCGGCATCGGCATTCCGCTGGGCATTGCCGTCGATCGGGCCGGCGACCTGTTGGTATCGGACCTGGAGCTGAATCGAATCGTCAAGGTCACGCTTTCCGGCGACGAGGCGCCGCGCGTCGAGAAATACGCCGACGTGCCGGCGCCCTCCGGCGTGTTTCTCGATGGCGACGACCGGCTCTGGGTGGTCTCGCGCCGCGACGACGCGCTGCTGCGCGTCTCGTCCGACCGCAAGGTCGAGGTGATCGTGGCCGGCAGGGCCTTGGAGTTTCCGCATGCGGTGGTGCTCGACCGTGAAGGACATCCTTATCTTTCCGACGGCTATGGCAAGGCCATTTGGAAAGTCGACGGCAAGGGCAACGCCACCAAGTGGGTGTCGGGCGAGCCGCTGGTCAACCCAGTCGGCATGGCTTGGCAAGGCGAGAAACTGCTGGTGGCCGACCCCCGCGCCAAAGCCATCTTTCAGATCGACTCGCAAGGCAAAATCTCGACCGTTTCGTCCGAGCCCGATTAGTTGGCCGATACCATTGCCCGAGGCCGCGGAAAGCCGTACTATTGCCCACCGCATGCAGCCGCTGAAGTTTAATGAAGAGTTCGAAACGGTCTACGACGCCGCGGCGGGCCTGGCCAAGGCCTCCGGGGCGCATGCCATCTTATTGCTTGTCGACGGCCCCACCGATTGGCAGCGGCTGCGGCAGCACGCCGCCGGCGAAAGAGTGATCGTCGCCGCCGACACGCCCGAGCAATTGGCGGGTGCATCCGCCGCCGGGCTGTTGACGGTCGTGCTCGATATGCACGAAAGCCCGGTCTACGACAAGCTCTCGCAGGCCCTGCTCGAAGCGGTGGCCGACGAGTTTGTGAAGCCCGGTGCGCGGGTCATCTCGGTCTACAGCGGCTTTGAAGCCCGCGCGCTCGATTCGATCAGCGTAATCGACTTGGGCGACCACCTGGGCCGGCTGACCGTGCGCGACCTGCAGCAGCTCGAGACGCGCGTCCCGCTCGATACGCTGCAGACCGTGGTCAACCTGGCTCTGGAGGTCGGCCGCGAGGGCCGCGAGGGCAAACCGGTGGGCACGCTGTTCGTCGTCGGCGACACGATCAAGGTCCGCAAAATGTGCCGCTCGGCGGGCTTCGATCCGGTGAAGGGCTACAGCCGCAAAGAGCGAAACCTGAAATCTGCCCGCGTGCGTGAGGCGATCAAAGAGATTGCCCAAATGGACGGGGCGATCGTGGTGGCCGCCGACGGCACCGTGGAGGCGGCTTCGCAGTATCTCGACGCGCCGGCCACCAACATCACGCTCTCGAAGGGGCTGGGGGCGCGGCATTGGGCGGCGGCCTCGATCAGCCGCGCCACCAACGCGGTGGCGGTGGCCGTCAGCGAATCGAACGGCACCGTGCGGATCTTTCAGAACGGCGAGATCGTGCTGCGCATCGAGCCGTTCCGCCGGCCCATGAAATGGCGCGAGTTTGAATACGAACCGCCGGGCGAATAGGGCATCGCGGTCAGCATGAACAGCATCATCATCATCCCCGCCCGGCTGGCCTCGACCCGGCTGCCGCGCAAACTGCTGCTGCGCGAGACGGGTAAGTCGCTCATTCAACATACTTACGAAGCCGCCAGACGCGCGCGCCGGCCTCGCGGCGTGTGCGTGGCCACCGATCACGAAGAGATTGCCGCTGAAGTACGCTCGTTCGGCGGGCAGGCCGAAATGACCAGCCCCGACTGCGCCAGCGGCACTGACCGCGTGGCCGAAGTCGTCCGGCAAATGACCGAGGTCGATCTCGTGGTCAACGTGCAAGGCGACGAGCCGGAGATCGAGGGCCAAGCCATCGACTCGGTGGTCGAGCTGCTCGAAGCGCGGCCTGACGTGATGATGGCCACGCTCGCCACGCCGATCCGCCAGCGCGAGAAGCTGCTCGATCCGGCGTGCGTCAAGGTCGTGTTCGATGCGTCGGGCCGGGCGCTTTACTTCAGCCGTAGCCCGATTCCCCACGCGCGTGATTGGGACGACCGGCTGCTGATGGCCGACCCGCCCCACTTTTTTCAGCATATCGGTCTGTATGCGTATCGGCGCGATTTTTTGCTGTCTTTGGCGCAGATGAGTCCTTCGCCGTTGGAGCAGATCGAAAAACTGGAGCAGCTTCGCGTTTTGCAGGCCGGTCACTCGATCGCGGTGGCCGTGGTGCCGCATGCCGCGCTGGGCATCGACACGCCCCAGGACTACGCGGCCTTCGTGGCGCGTCAGCGTTGAGTTGGCCCGGCCATTTCCAGCGCCAGCAAACCGAGCGGAAGGGCGATCAGCATACACACCACGCCGGTCGCCGCGCGCCGGTCGCCCAGCGCGTCGAACAACCGCCGCCAATGCCGCGACGCTTCGCTGCCTGACTCTCATGGCCGCTGCCGGCTGCAAATGGCAAACCAGCAGTTGCCCGTGCCGCGGTCGGTAGGGCCTTAGATCAATTCGATCAGCACCGCGCCGGTGTTGCTCAGCGGCATCATCGGGCTGTTGGGCACCTTGGGGTCTTTCATCCCGAGGAACCGGACGTGGGCCACAATCGGGCCGCTAAAGCCTTTCTTTCTTTCATCGTGCCCGTTCCAAGATGCGCCCTCCTTCGACGCACTGCATGGTGCGTTGAATGGCGTGGAAGCTTTTCGCTTGCCGCTGCGTCAGCGAAAAGACGAAGGTCTCGCCGCCATAGCTGGATCATTCCGGTCGCATTTTTTTGACAGTTCCTTTTAGTTCGCTACAATCCGGGCAGCGTGGCAAGGTTGGCCTCCGGTTCCATCTGTGGCGGGGGTCAGTAATGCACGAGCTCTCGATAGCGCAAAGTCTCATCGACGCGGCCTGCGAAGCGGCCGCCGACGAGGGATCCGTGCGAGTCACCCGGCTGGCGGTCAGGATTGGCCTGATGTCGGGCGTGGTTCCCCAAGCCTTGCAGTTCTCGTTTGGTCTGGCCGCGGAAGGCACCGCCTGCGAAGGCGCGGTGCTGGAAGTCGAAGCAGTCCGCGTCCAAGTCTTTTGTTCGCAGTGTGACGCGCCGCGCACGCTGCCCGACGGATTCGTGTTGAGCTGTCCGGCATGCGGAGCGCCCACGCCCCAAATTATCGCCGGGCGCGAGTTGGAGTTGGTGTCGCTGGAGGTTACGGATGATGCAGCCGCGGATTCTTGAACTTCGCACAAGTATTCTGAAGAAGAACGACGCGCTGGCGCGCCAGTTGCGCGTTCAGTTCGCGCGCCGCGGGCTGCTGGTGGTGAACGTGGTCTCCGCGCCCGGCTCTGGCAAAACCGAGCTACTCACGCGCACGCTCACGTTGTTAAATGGCGGCGGCCCGAGCGGCCCAGTGTCGTCTTTCGCTCCGCGAATGTCGTCTTTCGCTCCGCGAATGTCGTCTTTCGCTCCGCGCAAGCAACGTCTTGTGGCGGATGCAGCGGTTACCGACGACGCTACTTTCGCGGAGCGAAAGGCGACAATATTCGCGGAGCGAAAAGCCACAACACTCGCGGAGCGAAGGGTGACCTATCGCACGGCGGCCATCGTGGGCGACCTGGCCACGGAGAACGATGCGCAGCGTCTGGCGACCAGCGGATCGCCCACCAAGCAAATTCTGACCGGCACGATGTGCCATCTCGAAGCCGACATGGTGGCCGGCGCGCTGGCTGATTGGAATCTGAGCGACTTCGACTTTTTGTTTATCGAAAACGTGGGCAACCTGGTTTGCCCGTCGAGCTGGGACCTGGGCGAAGATCTGCGGGTGCTGTTGTGCGCGGTCACCGAAGGCGAAGACAAACCGCTGAAATACCCGACGCTGATCAACTCGGCCGACGTGGTGGTGGTGAGCAAGCTCGACCTGGCGGCGGCGATTGAGTTCGATCTGGCGTTGCTTTTGCAAAACATCGAACGGGTCCGTCCCGGCGTGCCGGTGTTTCAGCTTTCGGCCAAGACGGGCGAGGGGCTGGACGAGTGGTGCCACGATTTGACTGAGCGACTGGAGCAAAAACGTACACTGAATCCCGACCCCTTCCCTGTATCCTGACCCCTAACCCCCTGATCCTTTATGTCATCCTGGTTCGGAAAAATGTTGGGTAAGACCTTAAGTCTTGCCAATCTGGACGACTTGCTGGTCCAGCAACTCGAAGACTTGCATAGCGCCGAAGATCAGCTCATCGCGGCGCTGCCGAAGATGGCCGACGCGGCCTCGACTTCGCGATTAAAGACGGCGTTCGAAGCGCACCTGCAGGATACGATCCAGCATAAGCAACGGTTGGAACAAGCGTTCCAGGCGTTGGGCGTGAAGCCCGGCGGCGAAAAGTGCGACGCCATGGCGGGCCTGATCTCCGAAGGTCAAGAAGTCATCAACACCTTGGGCGACCCCGACGTGAAAGACGCCGCCTTGATCGCCGCCGCGCAGCGCGTCGAGCACTACGAGATCGCCGGTTATGGATGCGCGCGCACGTTCGCACGGCGCCTGGGAAAGGACGAGATCGCCGGGCTCTTGCAAGCCACGCTGGCCGAGGAAGTCGAGACCGATAAGCTGTTGACCGAGATTGCCGAGAGCTTGATTAACCCCGCCGCAGCGGAGGCCGCCAAGTGAACATCTCCAAAGCGTTGGGCGCGGCCAAGAAGCTGGCCGACAAGATCGAGCCGCAAGATTTAGTTCGCCCGAAAAAAAGCGATGCCCCGCCACCCAGCGATGTCCATGTCATTTGGATCACCGGCGGCCTGAGCTGCGATGGCGACTCGGTGTCAGTCACCGCGGCCATGCAGCCCAGCATTGAAGAGATCGTGATGGGCGCCATTCCCGGTCTGCCGAAAGTTCATCTCCACAACCCGGTCCTCTGCTACGAGGTCGGTGAGGAGCTGATGAAGTACTGGTACCTGGCCGAGCGCGGCGAGCTCGACCCGTTCGTGCTGGTGGTCGAAGGATCGATTCCCAACGAAAACATTAAGGCCGAAGGTTATTTCGCCGCTCAGGGCACGAACCACGAGACGGGACAACCCATCACCACCTGCGAATGGATCGACCGCCTTGCGCCCAAAGCGCTGGCGGTGGTAGCCTGCGGCACCTGTGCGGCGTATGGCGGCATACACGCCATGCAGGGCAACCCCACCGGCGCGATGGGTCTGGCCGATTATCTGGGACGCACGTTTCTCTCCAAAGGCGGCTACCCCATCGTCAATGTGCCCGGCTGTCCCGTGCAGCCCGACAACATGACCGAGACGCTGCTCTATCTGCTCTACATGGTGGCGGGCAAGGCGCCGGTGATTCCTTTGGATCTGCAGCTTCGGCCCACCTGGTTGTTCGGCAAGACGGTCCACGAAGGTTGCGACCGCGGCGCGTACTACGAGCAGGCCGATTTCGCGCATGAATACGGCTCGCCCAAGTGCCTGGTCAAGCTCGGTTGCTGGGGACCGGTGGTGAATTGCAATGTGACCAAGCGCGGTTGGATGGCGGGCATTGGCGGTTGTCCGAACGTGGGCGGCATTTGCATCGGCTGCACCATGCCCGGCTTCCCCGACAAGTTCATGCCGTTTATGGACGAACCGCCGGGCGGTTCGGTCTCGACCAGTCTCGTCAAGCCTTATGGAAACATGATTCGCTGGTTGCGGCATTTTACCAACAAGACCATGAATCGCGAGCCGAAATGGCATCATCGCGGCCACGAGTTGACCAGCGGCTATCACCCGACGACGTACGGACCGCCGGATGGCGGCGCGCGGCCGATGGCCGGCACGCAGCGGTAAGGCGGTTGTTTGTAGGGAACGGACTCCGTGCCGTTCCGCGGGAGGCGGCGCGACGTCGCGCTGCCACCGAACGGCTTCCGAAAGAGTGACGCGTGGCTGGGGCAGAGCCTTGGCGATGCCCCGGCGGATAGCGAACCGGGGCGTCGCTTAGGCTCCGCCACCGGCCACCGGGTAAAGTCAACGAGGCATTCGAGAGGTCAAACTCAGTCGAAAGGAACCCTCATGGCAACGGTCGAAATGCAACCCCAGACGGGCACCCGAAAACTCGTCGAAAAATCGTGGGACCCGATCACGCGCATCGTGGGCAGTCTGGGCATCTTCACCAAGATCGACTTCGAGGCCAAGCAAGTGGCCGAATGCTACAGCACCTCGTCGATCTTCCGCGGCTTCAGCATCTTCATGCAAGGCAAAGATCCGCGCGACGCCCATTTTATCACCAGCCGCATCTGCGGCATCTGCGGCGACAACCACGCCACCTGCGCCAACTATGCGCAGCAAATGGCCTTCGGCGTCAAGCCGCCCGAGTTGGGCGAGTGGATCGTCAACCTGGGCGAAGCCGCTGAATATATGTTCGACCATTGCCTCTACCAGGAAAACCTGGTGGGCGTCGATTTCTGCGAACGCATGGTCCGCGAGACCAATCCCGGCGTCTGGGAGACCGCCCAGCGGACCGAAGCTCGCCATGCGCAAATTCACGGGTATCGCACGATCGCCGACATCATGAAGGCATTTAATCCCTTCGAGGGCGATCTCTATCTTGAAGCCTTGCGGATGAGCCGGCTGACGCGCGAAATGTTCTGCCTCATGGAAGGCCGCCACGTTCACCCCTCGACGCTCTATCCGGGCGGCGTGGGCACGGTGCCCAGCATTCAGAACTTCACTGATTATCTCGTGCGGTTGATGCGCTACGTCGAGTTCATCAAAAAGATGGTGCCGCTGCACGACGATTTGTTTGACTTTATGTACGAGGCCTTGCCCGGCTACGAGAAGGTGGGCCAGCGGCGCATTCTGCTGGGTTGTTGGGGCGCGTTCAACAACCCCGACACCTGTGATTACACCTACCGCAAGATGAGCAGTTGGGGCCGCGATATGTTCGTCACGCCCGGCATTGTCGTCGACGGCGAGTTGGTGACCAACGACCTGATGGACATCAATCTCGGCATGCGCATTCTGCTGGGCAGCTCGTACTACGATGACTGGATGGAGGGCGAGACCTTTGTCGACTTCGACGAAATGGGCCACAAGATCGACAAGCGACACCCGTGGAATCAGACCACGATTCCTCGTCCGCAGAAACGCAACTTCCAAGGCAACTATACCTGGGTGATGTCGCCGCGTTGGTATGACCCGCGGACAGGCGACTATTTGGCGCTCGACACCGGCGGCGGGCCGATCGCACGGCTGTGGTCGACGGCGCTGAGCGGCCTGGTCGATATCGGCCACATCAAAGCCACCGGCGGCAGTGTGCTCATCCGCCTGCCCAAGACCGCCACCATGCCCGAAATGGAGTTTGAATGGAAAGTGCCGCAATGGAGCAACGCCATCGAGCGCGACCGGGCCAGGACCTATTTCCAGGCTTATGCGGCGGCGGCGGCGTTGTTTTTTATGGACAAGGCGATGGAGGCGGTGTACGCCGGCAACACGCGGACCTGGTCGGACTTCAAGGTGCCGGACGAAGCCCTCGGCTGCGGCTTCCACGAGGCGGTGCGCGGGGTGCTCTCGCATCACGTGGTGATTCGCAATGGCGTGATCGCCAACTACCATCCCTACCCCCCGACTCCCTGGAACGCCAGCCCGCGCGACATCTACGGCACCCCGGGCCCCTATGAGGACGCGGTGCAGAACACCCCGATCTTCGAGGAGAACGGCCCCGACAATTTCAAGGGCATCGACATCAT
>DASVHB010000185.1:0-5782 GCA_036379195.1 Pirellulales bacterium | reverse complement strand
GATTTTGCGCTGGGCGACTACCCGGCGGCGGTCGAGCTGCTCGCCGGCGCACTCGACGCCGCTCCAAGCCGCGAGTGGGACCGCTATGTGCGTGACTATCGCCAAACGTTCGGCTCGGCTTTAACCTATCTGGCGCTCTTACGCAGCTTAGAGCGTTCGACCGCGGCGCATGGCGAGCGTGCCGACGAACGCTTGTTGTTGGCATATGAATACGGTTGCCTCGGCTTCCCCGAACGGGCGCTCGCACTGCTGGCCGGTGTGCGCGGCGATCTGGCCGACCGGCTGCGCGATCATTTCACCGACGAGCCGCCGGCGCCGGCGCTCGATGAGGACGATGCGGAACAGGGCGATGACGGTCGTCCGCATGAGCCCCCGGCGCGAGGGCATCAACGAGAGTTTTAAGATTCTCATCGCTCGATTCGCGGACGCCGGCTCGTCTTAGCTCGGATTATTCATCAGCCGCGGGTGTTCGAACCACGGTGATCTTACAATTGGGTAAAGCGGAGGTCCCGAGACCTCCCCCTCCCGTTGTCGCTACGAGGTTGGGTTGCAGGTTCTTCTCGAACATCTGCACCGAGACCTTTGTATTGCCTTCGTTGGCAAATCGACGATGTCGACCTCTCCAAGCGCAGCCGAGGCGACTGGCCCGCAGGCCCTTACTGCCCGGCCGTCGTCTCGGGCTCGCTGGACGGCGCGGCTGCGCTTTCGGCGGAAGGCGGGCTGGCCTCGCTGGTTGAGGTGGAAACATGAGCGACCAAGGCGGTGCGCAGCTCGCCCAAATCGGCTTCTTGCCCCGCGGCCAGCGATTGCACCGCTGCGGGCCGCTCGGTCGAGGCCGGCGTGCAAACCACCACTTGCGAATCGCCCACCACGCTCAGATGATTGCCTTCCACCACCAGGGCCGTTCCCTCGTCGATGCCAAAGCCGACCAGCTCGCGGTGGCTGTCGAGCACCTTGAGCAGCCGCCCTTGCCGATTACGCTTCAAAAAATGCTGATCGACCACCGTGCCCGGCAGAAAGCCAAAACCGGGGCCGGTCTCCAGCTCGGGACGGTCGCGGCGGATCATGACGGGCGACATGATGGCGGCGCCGGCCGAAGTGCCGCCCACCACGCCTCCCCGCGCCAGCACCGATCGAATCTCGCGCTCGGTGGCCGTGCCCAGATAGGTTTCGGTGAGCCAGCTTTGATTGCCGCCCATAAACCACACGCCCGTCGCCGCAGCCAGCGGCTTCGAGAATTGGGGGTCGTCAGCGGTCTGACGCGATCGCGTGTGCAGCACCGTCAGTGAGCCCAACTTCTGCTCCCGCCAAAACGCCAGCTTGGCTTCCATCTTGTCGGTGTCGGCATAGACGCTCGCCGTGGTGACCACGACCACTTGTGCGTGGTCGCCGCCGGCCAGCTCGATAAATCGCTGCCGCAGCTTTTCGGGCAGCCGGCCACCGCCGCAAATGACCAGCTTTCCGGCGCTGACGGCCGGAGTTTCGGCCGGTGCTGGCTCGTCGGCAAAAGCCGCCGCAGCGCTCGCGACCGCCGCAAAGACCACGATCGCATGAAAACGATGCCCGAGACTCGAAACGTACGCGGCGTCCATGCCGTTACTCCCAGGAGGGCGGTTAGTAAGTCGCACTGTGACCATAAGGTTTGCCTAATGTGCCGAGCATCGCAAGTCCAAATCGGCCCCCAAGGTCGCCCTCACAAGTATACTGCGTGGCGGTTCGTAGTGGCCGAGACACATAATCGCATGCCGTACCGCCTAAAATAGTTATGGCGGAGCGCAAATCATCGCTGGAAACGGTACCTTAAGTCTTTGATATTGAACACTTGCGAAAACCGGTTGGTCTTTGCACAGACGGCACCCAACAGCGAACCACTGCGCCTGGTTCGCCGCCTTTTGTGTTTCTCCCGAATCGCCTGGACACTCCAGATTTACCGTTTCAACACCCGCCGGATAAGCTCGGGCGAGACAAAGGCCAGGCACGCGATCAACATGCCCAGCCCAAACGGAAGAATGCGCAGACCAAAAGCAATGCCCAGGTGCAGGGGCACGGCCATCGCCAGCACCAGCGGGCGAAGCCTGGGCGACCAAATGAGCACGCAAAAAAACAACTCCCAATAGAGAACGATTTGCGTGAGCAGTGCGGTGAGCACCGGCCAGCGGGCCAGCCACTCGACCGGAAAGGCGTGGAACTCGGGGTTGGCCAGCACATACCACAGCGCCTGGCCCGACCACCAACTGACGCCTTGCAGCTTGCCCAGCGCCGAGAAGAGATAGACCACACACAGGTGCAATTGCAGCAGTCGAACCGCCAGGTTGGCGGCCACCGAGGGCTGAACCGCGGGCAGCGTCTGCCCGGTGCGTCGCCCATGCCGCCAGCCGGCCCACAGCCGGTCGAGCGACCATGCCCCGCCGCACGGCCCGATCCACAGATACATGGCCAGCATACAATTGACCTGGTCGAGGCCGAACTCGGTTGCCCGTAGTCGGTGGACGTAGGAGACCGCCGCCAGATAAGCCAACACGGCCGCCGTCCGGCTGAACAGACCCAGTGCCAGCAACGTGAACACCGCTAAGGCCGCCACATGCGCCGCCCAGAGCATCCGGTGCGACCAGGGAGCGGGCAGCGAATCGATCCACCAGAAATAGCTCCAGGCGTAGCTGGTGGTCGGCTGGTCGTCGAGGCCGCGCGGCGCCAGCGTTTGCATGGCTGCGCGATTGGCCCAGCTATGCTCGCCGAAAAAATCGTCCAGCCCGAGCGTCCAAATCGCGTGTGTATAGAGCAACAACAAGCCGGCCAGCAGCCGTATCATGGCCAGCGTGGCCGGATCGGCCGGCGTGAACCAGAACTGGTTCCAGCCTCGAACGGCGTCGACCGCCAGGTCGCGCAGGTAGCGCGTCAGCACGTTCACGGCGAGCGCTCCGGTGGTGCGGCCGGCGCGGCGGCGTCGAGTGGCCTCCAGGCGCGCGGGCGGCTGAACGGCCCCAGCCGGGTCTCGCTGTCGAGCCGCGGATCGTCCAGCTTTACTCCTTGCCGCACATATTCGGTGCTCGGAATGACGTGCTCGACCAGATAAAGCGTCACCCGCTTTCCGCCATATTGGTCGAGCAGGTGCCGCGCGTACGAGCGGGCAAAATCGCGCTGCACGCCCGGAAATGGCAGCCGCCGGGCAAACAGCCGCGGGTCGTTCAGGTCGTCGTCGGCGTGCGGCAAGGCGTTGAGAAACTCGCACAGCACAAAGTGCCGATGATACCAGAGCCGCGGCCAGTGCTCGCCGGCGTCGGGAACGGTGCCCTCGCGCAAGCTTCCGTCGGGCATCTCCATCTCGTAACGCAGATGGTGGCTGGGACCCGGGTCGGGTCCGAAGAACTTGTACGCGTGATCGAGATAGGCGGCTTCGACATACGGACGAAACAGCCGCCCCAGCGTATTGCCCAGCACCGAAGGCGGCATCGACAGCGGCCCCGCGAGCACCGCCAGCAGATGTGCCACGATCAGCAAGCTGACCACTGCCCGAACCGGCAGGCCCCAGCCGCGCGGCACCGTTGCGTTATGGCCTCGGTTTTTGTCCGCCGTTTGTTGCATGATCGCCGCGACGACTTGCTGTGGTGCGCCTTGCCGCGGGCCATTGTTACCGATCTGGCTTTGCCTAGAAAGCCTGAGTCTCTTAGAATGACGGTCCTATGCGATTCACCAAAATGCACGGGGCGGGCAACGACTATGTCTATGTCAATTGCTTCGCCGAGCCGATGCCACGCGACCCCGCCGCGCTGGCCCGCCAAATTGCCGATCGGCATTTCGGCGTGGGTGGCGACGGGCTGATTCTGATCTGCCGTTCGGAAATCGCCGACGTCCGCATGCGCATGTTCAACGCCGACGGCTCGGAGGCCGAAATGTGCGGCAACGGCGTGCGCTGCGTGGCCAAATATGCCTACGATCATGGCCTCTGCCCCAAGACCACCATGGCCGTCGAGACCGGTCGCGGCGTGCTTTCGCTCGATTTGGAATTTGCCGAGGGACGCGTCGAGCGCGTGCGCGTCGATATGGGCCGGCCGATTTTGAAGGCGGCCGAGATTCCCACCACCCTGGCCGGCGACCCCGTGGTGAATCAGCGGCTTTCGGTGGCCGGACGCGAATTGCAGGTCACCTGCGTCTCGATGGGCAACCCGCACTGCATTACTTATGTCGAGTCGCTCACCGACGAGTGGGTGCTGGGCGTGGGGCCGCAGATCGAAACCGACCACCACTTTCCGCGCCGCGTGAACGCCGAGTTTGTCGAAGTGATCTCGCCCCGCGAGGTGCGGATGCGCGTCTGGGAGCGCGGCTCGGGCGAAACCCTGGCCTGCGGCACCGGCGCCAGCGCCGTATGTGTGGCCGGCGTGCTGGCCGAACGGACCGAGCGAAAGATCTTGGCCCACCTGCCCGGCGGAGACTTGGAATTGGAATGGGCCGACAACGGGCACGTCTATATGACTGGCCCGGCCGTCGAGGTGTTTGAAGGAGAATGGCCGTTGTCGCCGTTCGTTCCGCGAAACTAGCGCGCTGTTTCATCAGCCCACACCAACCCGAAGCGTAAGCGAGGAGGATCAACGGACTTGCCTCGCTTACGCTTCGGGTTGGTGTAAGACCACCCCTCGGATATCCCGAGGGCGGATGAATAATCCGGACTAGGAAGGCCACCCTCAAGATTGGCAAGGATGCCTGCATGAAACTTCGTCATCCGTTCCTTATCAAGCTCGGCGGCTTGCTGGGCGCCACCGCCATTCGCGGCTGGATGTCGACGCTCGATTATCGCGTCGCCTATTACGAACCGACGGTCGATCCGGTCCACCCCGATTATCACGGGCAGAAGATCTACATTTTCTGGCACGAGTACATTCTGTTTCCGTTGGTGATGCGCGGGCATTGCAACCTGGCGATGCTGCTCAGCCGGCATGGCGACGCCGAGATTCTCAGCCGCACGGCGTATCATTTGGGTTTCGAGTGCGTGCGCGGTTCGACGCGCCGCGGCGGCGTGGCGGCGCTGCGCGAGTTGTTTGCCAAAAGCCGCCACATGAATCTGACCATCACGCCCGACGGCCCGAAGGGACCGCGCCGCGTGCTCGCACCCGGCCCGGTGTTTTTGGCATCGAAGCTGGGCTTGCCGCTGGTGCTGTTGGGGCTGGGCTACGATCGGCCCTGGCGCGTGCCTAGTTGGGACCGTTTCGCCTTGCCGCGGCCCGGCTCGCGGGCCAGGGCCGTGGTCAGCCCCGCCCTGCACCTGCCGCGCGAACTCGATCGCCACGGGCTGGAACACTATCGGCTGGAGGTCGAGCGGCTGCTCAATCGCTTGACGCTCGAAGCCGAGGCCTGGGCCGAAGCGGGCACGCACAAGCTCTGCGAGCAACCCGCCCGCCGCGAGCATCCGCGACCGCGCGGCACGGGCGTTTTGCGCAGCCCGCCACCGCAACTGAGTGAACGAATGGCCGCTGCTGACCTTCCGCCGCCGAACGCCGGCGGTGACATGAGCGGGGGGCAGCGCCGTCGCGTTGCCTGATGCAACTTGCCAACCCACCGCGCGCGAGTTAGATTCAAAGACACCGGGAGGGTAAGCGAATGGCTAGCGGCCTGACTCGAAATCAGGTGCCGGGAAACCGGTTGTGGGTTCGACTCCCATGCCCTCCGCTTTACCGAAAACAAAAGCCCCGCAACGACTTGCGGGGCTTTTTCGTGCGCTCGATTCGCGGTTGTCGGTTGACAGCCAAGGGCGGTTTGACAGCCAATTGACAGCCAATCGCTGGTTAAC
>DASVHB010000184.1:0-6468 GCA_036379195.1 Pirellulales bacterium | reverse complement strand
ACCATCCGATAATTCGAACCATCGTGGGCATAGAGCGCCCGGTAACCATCGTCGAAATGCGCTTCGCCTTTTAGTTCCTTCCGCAGGCGCGCGGCCAGCCCCTTGGCGTCGACGTCGGTGTGGGGCCGCGGTTCGTGTTTGTGTTCCGCGGCTTCGGGCAAGACATCCAAGGACATGGAGCAACCTCATTTACGGCTATGATGTTATTCTTCGTTCGACGTCTGTAGGGAACGCCCTCCGTGGCGTTCCGCGAACTGCCAATCGACCTTACCTTGCCTCTTCGCCAGGATCCGGAAGAGAGCGGGTCGGCGTCGCGCGGCCCTCGCGGAACTGCACGGAGTCCGTTTCCTACAGAGGCGCCCTTTACTTTTTATTTGTCTGATTTTTCCGGTAGCGAATACGGCCCGGTTCCCTCGCCAGGCCAGATTGCTTCCAACGAATGATGCTTCTTGGCGTCAAGCACAAACTGCTCGCGCTTGACCGCGTAGCCGCGCTGGTGCAACATCTCGGCGATTTTGCTCAGCGGGGCCTCTTCAAAATGCCAGGCGTTCAGCGTCAACGTGTTCTCGTTGGTCCGCCGTCCATAGAGGCGAATGCCATCGATCTCGTCGACCACCACGTCGCGGAGATAAACTCCGCTTTCTTTTTGGATCGCTCCCATGTTTAGCTCACTAAGTCGCTCAGTTTGTCGCGGAAGATCGTCGTGGCGATGTGCGGGCCGCGGGGCTGCCCGCGCACCAGCGCCTCGGCCAGGTGCATCGCCTGCTTGGGCGTGGCGCTGGCCGGCATGGGCGGCTCGAGCGGGTCGACCACGGCTTCGATAATGGCCGGCCGCTTCGAGGCCCAAGCCTGTTCGAGGGCCGGTCGCACCTCGTCGGGCTTCTCGCAACGGAAACCAACGCCCCCGCACGCCTCGGCATACTTCACGAAGTCGATCGGCTGCAACTCGACGCCGTACTCGGGGTTGCCCAGAAAAATCATCTGCTCCCATTTGATCTGGCCGAGCACATTGTTCTTAATGATCACCACTTTGATGGGCAGGTTGTATTTCACGGCCGTGATGAACTCGCAGCCGAGCATCGTAAAACCACCATCGCCCACGAAGGCCACCACCTGGCGGTCGGGATAGGCGATTTGCGCGGCGTTGGCGTAAGGCAGGCCCGGCGCCATCGTGGCCAGCGTGCCGGAGAGCGAGAACTGCATCCCGCGCCGCATGTGAATATGCCGGGCGGCCCAAGTGGTGATGGTGCCCGAGTCGCAGGTGACGATGGCATTGTCGGCCAACATCTCGCTGACGTGCCGCGCGACCACCTGGGGCTTGAGCGGCGAGTCTTCGCGGGTGGCGCGGCTCATCATCATCTCGCGCCACTGCTTCATGCCTTTTTGCGCCTGCTCGAGGAACGAACGGTCTTCCTTGGGCTTCACGAGTTTCATCATGGCCAGCAGCGTCGCGCGCGCGTCGCCGCAAAGACCAACGTCGATCGGGTAGCGCAGGCCCAGCCGCGTGGGATCACGGTCGATCTGAATCGCTTTCGCCTGCCCCGGCTTGGGCAGGAACTTCATATAGGGAAAGCTCGTGCCGATCATGCACAGCGTGTCGCAGTTTTCCATCGCCTTGTCCGAAGGAGCGGTGCCGACCAGCCCCAGGCCGCCGGTGGTGTACGGCGAGTCGTCGGGAATGACCGCCTTGCCCAGCAGCGCCTTGATCACCGGCGCGCCCAAGGCTTCGGCCAGCGCCTCGACCTCGGCGCCGGCGCCCAGCGCCCCTTGCCCGACGATGATCGCCACTTTCTTGCCTTGATTGAGAATCGCCGCGGCTTCGGCCAGCGTTTCGGGCTGGGGTATGGTGACCGGCGGATGCCAGGCGTCCGAAGTGTGGCCCTTGACGTTCATCATCGAGGTGTGGCCCTTCGACAGCGGCATCTCTTGAAAATCGTTGCAGCACGTAATGTGGGCCACGCCCCGCGTCGACAGGGCGTTGCGGCAAGCGGCGTCGACCAGCGACTCGACGTGCTTGGGTCCCATCACCTGCTGGTTGTAGCTGGCCACGCCCGCGAAGAGCTGCAACAAATCGACTTCTTGCTGGAACCGCATGCCGAGCAAGTCGTGATAGGTTTGGCCTGTCAGAGCCAGCACCGGCGTGCTGTCGAGCTTGGCGTCGTACAAACCGTTGAGCAGATGAATCGCGCCTGGACCCGAAGTAGCCAAACAGACCCCCAGGCGGCCAGTGAACTTGGCATACGCGCAAGCCATGAAGGCGGCGGCCTCTTCATGGCGCACCTGGATAAACTTGACTTTGTCTTTCATCTGCCGCAGGGCTTCCATGATGCCGTTGTTGCCGTCTCCCGGAATGCCAAAAATGGTGTCGACTCCCCAATGGGTGAGTCGCTCGATCAAAGCATGGGCGGTAGTTTGCGACATGAATTCAATCCTTTCCAAAGGAAAACGGCGGCGCGCAAGCGCTCGGTGGAACTACGACGTAACAACAACGGCGAACCGGGCGGAGAAGCCGTCGCCGGTTTGCGCGAGTCCGCCCGGCGAATAAGCAGATATCGTTCCGCTCGCCAACGCGCTGGCTAAATCAACGGCAAGAAAAGCGGTTCAGGACGCGATATCAACCGCGCCTAACTGCAAGCGATGCAAAGTGCAAGCGATGCACACAGATGAGCAGCCGGGGCTCTGGGTCCAGCGAACCAGCCACGTCCGCATTGTAGCGCGATGGCTTTTTTCGTCAAGCGCAACGTCAGCAATCTCTCAATTGGGTGGCGTGACCGGCCGGTTTCTGTTCAAAACTTACAATTCGGCGGCAGGCGGCTACAGGCTGCGGCGTCGGCCAGCCACAATAGCCGGCCCCGGCCGGGAGCAATCAACATCGCCGGCAGCGGACGCGAGAGTCGCGGACCAAATAAAACTTCTTTCAAGGCATCGGCCGGCTGCTCGCCGCTCACCACAAACAATACGAATGCCGCGTGATTGATGACGGGTATCGTCATGGTGATGCGGTGCGTTTGCAGCATTTCGATCCAAGTGGCGACCACCAGCCGCTGGCGCTCGGCCAGGGCGGTGGTGCCGGGGAACAATGAGGCGGTGTGCCCGTTGGCGCCAAGGCCCTGCAACATCAGATCGATCTGCGGCAACTCGTCGTCGCCCAAGCGGAAGTGATCTCGCAACGTTAGTTCATACAGCTCTGCCGCCTCTTGGGCATCAGACAATTCTGCCCGCACGCGGTGGACATTCTCTTCGGGCGCCGGCGCCTTGGAGAGCAGATGCTGATAAGCCAGCCGATAGTTGCTCTTCGGATGCTCGGGTGGCACGTGGCGTTCGTCGCCCCAGAAAAAATGGGTCTGCCGCCAGGGCATGCGTTGGCGGTATGGTTCGCCGGGGTTTGCCAGCAGATCGAACACCGGCGCAGGCGCCGGGCCGCCGGAAAGTGCAATGGTGAACGAGCCTTTTTGTTCGACTGCGGCCCCTGCGCGGGAGACGATTTCTTCGGCGGCGGCGTGGCTGAGTGCATCCTGATCGGCAAAAGTCCGCAATTCGGCGTCGTTGCGCGGCGCCGCGGCGATGGTCTGAGCGTGCATGATCGGCTCCCTGTCGGTTCGATTTGCAAACATTAAACGCGTTGGGTGGGCCGAGCGAAGCGAGTCCCACCTTTTGCCGCATTTGCCCCCAGCCGCGTCGCGCTGCCCGAAAGGTGGGACTCGCAAGATCGTCCCACCCTACGGGAGCTTATCCGCCTGACGTCGTGGGCCAGGGCGTTCGCTCTCTGAGGGTCAGGTCAGAACGCGCGACCGACCAGTGCCAACGGCATACCAAAGCCGCCGGGTTTTCTTACGAGTCGAGTTGTTGCGGTGTCGGCCGGTGCCAAACATTCTTGTCGACGATGGCGGCCACGATCAGCATGAATGCCAGCAGACGCAAGCCATAGAGGTAGGCGCTATGCTCATCGGGCTTGATGCCAAATTCGGTGGCGCAACCCAGTGCGACTCGGATGCAGCCCATCAGAAAAAACGCCACGCTGAAAATCAGAAACAGCCGATCGCCGGTGCTCCGCCAGAACCGCACGAAAAACAAAGCGACGACCGCGCAACCCATGGCGGTCATGCCGAGGATAAAATCTTGCGTCGCCGACATCGCTAGTCCTCCAACACCAGGCCATAGACCAACACCGCGATCGCCGCCAGCCCGACCAGCAGTCGGTGCATCGAAAGATCGATGGTCGGTGGCGTCGCCTTGTCAATATAAAGCAGCACGTTTTCAACAGCCAAGCCAAGAAAGCAGAGGCTGCTCCACAACAGCAGCCGCACCTTGCGTTGGCGATAGCTGACCCAAAGCAGTGTGGCGCAAAACAAACTGGCGGCCGCGCACAACAGATATAATGCGTACATGAAGGCGGCCATCATTGATCCTCTTTGCGGATGCGAAAGGCGTCAGCGAAGCTGCGGGACTTGTCGGCGGGTTCGGCGTACATCAACGAGATGACCGCCACCCGCCGCTGCTTGTACAACTCCGCCAGCCGCCCCACCATCGCATCGAGCTCGTCGAGTCGGGGGCGATAGCGATAACAGGGTTGCGACGCATCGGTGAGTTCGAGCAAGCCCTTCGCCTCCAGATCGGCCAGTTGGGCGGCCATCATCTCGGGCACCGTGTAAAGCGCTCGGCCGACTTCCTCGGCGCTCCAAGCCTGGTCGCGGTTGGAACGCAGCAGCAGCAACACCTCGAGCTGAGCTACCGAGCTGATGTTGCCCGTGAGGAAACGCCGAACATCGTCGGGCAGATCATTCAAAACGAACTCCTGGGTTGGCGATCGACCCGTTACGTCGCCTTTCGCGGAAGCGAAAAGCTGGGGCTTTTCACTGCGGCGAAAGTCGACCGACGGCGCGGCTGGCGACCAACGAAAAAGGGTTCAGACGATTCCGTCCTGAACCCTGATCTCCAATGCCCACGACAGGACTTGAACCTGTACGCCATTGCTGGCACTAGACCCTGAATCTAGCGCGTCTGCCAATTCCGCCACGTGGGCCCACGGCCTATTTTTTATAGGCCGCGGAGGGCCAACTTGCAAGGTGAAGACCCCGGCCATTTTCGATTTTAGATTTTGGATTTTCGATTGACAGCGGTTGGCGCCGGCCGCTAATAGCGGGGCACGGCGGCGTCAATTTCCAACGACCAGCGGTCGATGCCGCCGGCCATGCTTTGAGCCTGGGCGAAACCCTGCTGCCGCAGCCACCGCGCCACCTGCAAACTCCGCCCGCCGTGATGGCAGTGGACGACAACCTGACGGCCTCGGTCGCCGGCCAGCTCCACCTGCCGCGCCTGGATCTCGCTCATGGGCAACAGCCGCGCGCCGGCGATCTGAGCAATCGCGTATTCGTCGGCCTCGCGGCAATCGAGCAGCAAAAAATCTGCGCCCGAATCGAGCTTTGCCTTGACGTCCTGACACGAAATTTCCAGCGGTAGTTCGGGCATGGTTGAAGACGACCTGCGGCGAAAACGGCCATTGTAGGATGGGAAAGTGGAAAGTGAAGAGTGAAAAGAAGAAAGTGGCGACTCACTTTCCACTTTCCACTTTCCACTTTCCACTTTCCACTTTTCACTTTTCACTTTCCACTTTCCACTCTTATAATGTCCGCTCCTGAACACTTTGCCAACAGCCACCCCCCGTGCCCGAGATCGAACCAAACCAACAACGCGAGTTTGCGCTCTCGGTGGTCCGCAGGCTGCGCGAAGCAGGACACGAAGCCTATTGGGCGGGCGGCTGTGTGCGCGACTGCCTGCTGGGCCGCGTACCCAAGGACTACGATGTGGCCACGGGCGCCCTGCCCGAGCAAATTCGCGAGTTGTTCGGGCGTCGCCGCACACTCGAGATCGGCATTGCATTCGGCGTGGTGGCGGTGATCGGACCGAAAGAAGCCGGTATCGTCGAGGTGACCACGTTCCGCCACGACGCTCCCTATAGCGATGGCCGGCATCCCGACGCCGTTTCGTTTACATCCGCTCAAGACGACGCCCAGCGCCGCGACTTTACGATCAACGGTTTGTTCTACGATCCGCTGGAAGCGGACGAATCGCGCCGCGTCACAGATTTTGTCGGCGGCGTGGACGACCTGCGCGCTCGACTGATCCGCGCGATCGGCGATCCGCGGGAGCGGTTCGACGAAGACAAGCTGCGGATGTTGCGCGCCATTCGCTTCGCCGCTACTTTCGACTTTTCGCTGGATGAACGAACGCGGCAAGCGATCATCGAACGGGCAGGCACGCTCACCGTGGTGAGTGCCGAACGAATCGCCCAAGAGATGCGTGCCCTGCTGGTCCATCCACGGCGCGCCGCGGCGGTAAGGCTGCTGCGCGAGACGAACTTGCTTGCGGTGGTGTTGCCCGAATTGACGCCACTGACCGAGCAGCCCGTCGCCGCTGGCGTACCTGACGGCGAAACGCTGTGGCTGCGGACCTTGGCGGTGCTCGAAG
>DASVHB010000183.1:0-9420 GCA_036379195.1 Pirellulales bacterium | reverse complement strand
TTTTTGACGAAAAACGCGGTCTCTGACGCCCCGCTCGCTGCTGCCTCCTGCCGTCTCGCCCATCCGCGGGCCGAAGAAACCGGCATGCTCGGAACAGGCGGTATAGATCGTATGGCTGCTCAGCCGCCCAGGCAAGCGCTTAGTCTTTCAGCGCCTCCTTCGCGGTGATCAACTGAGGCTCGTACGATTGATCGAGCCGCGACAGGGCGACAAAAACCGCGCCGGCGCCGGTGTCTTCGGCCACACGCCGCGCCGCGCTCACGGTCTCGTCGGGCAGAGCGTAACCCTGCACCACCAACCACAACCGCTCGTGCGGCAACTTCGTCCCGCCATGCCGCGGCGGCACCTCGTCAAGATAGCCGACCGCCTCGCCGATCCACTCGGCCTCGTCGCCGTATTCCACACCCGTGCGCCCCAGTTCTTGGTGCGCCGCGAACACGCCCACCGGACCGTCGTATCCGGCAACCAGTGAATTCCATTGTTTGGCGAACACCTTCGGGCAAGTATTCTGCGAGCAAGCCACTCCGCCGCAATAGCCGCTGCTGGCGCCGCTCGTTCGTCGGGCGGCGGGCAAGTCGCGGTCCTGACATTCGGTCATCCAAACCGGCACCACCAGCTTTTGCCCAGTCAGCTTGCGAACGTCGGCCACAAACCGCGCCGCCACGTCGTCGCCCGGCAATTTGTCGCCGGTTGAGGGAACACCATAATCGGTGGCCCAACGGCATTGCAGGTTGCCGCAACCGCACGAGGCCGGCCCGCCCTGCAGATCGTTGAGCAATAGCCCGCGATAATCGCCCGCCGCCAATTTCAGCAGACGCTCGATGCGGCGCAGGTGTTCGTCGTACGCCTGGCGATAGCCGATGGGCACCCAGGGAAATGCCTTGGCCACCTGGCCGGCCTGGGGCGACGGAGCGTCGGGAAACCGCGCATGCCAGTCGTCGTGCATGCCCAGCGACGCCATCCATTGCGGATGCTGTCGGGCCAGGTCGGGCTGGCGGGCCACTTCGACCCAGTAATACAGTTCCAGCCCGGCGTCGGCCAGCAACCGCGCGGCACGCTGGTAATCGGCCGCGGTGTGCTGTTCGTCGAGCACGACGGCGGCCGCCCGATGGCCGTCGCCGCGCCAGCGGGCGGCGCGCTCGGCATTGACTTGTTCTATGTCGACGATGACGGCGCGAAACGAGTTGCTTCTTGGAAGTTGCGCCGCTGTTTTGGGCGGGGCGGTATCGCGCGGGCCGTCGTGCAGCTCGCTCTGTGGATACTCGGCGGCCCAGGCAAACCAGCGGCACTGCACGCCGGGCAGCCAACGCAGCGTCTGCCCCATGAGCGGCCCCGCGACCGCGCGGCCCTCGATGCCCCAGCGCGAGCCGGTTTGGCGGTCGATGAATGGCGCGCGTTCATCCGCGCCGTCGCGCACAATTGACAGCGTTGGCCGCTCGGCGGTTGCGTCGTCGGCGTCGGTCTGCGGCGCGTAAATCGCCGCGGTCTGCGTCTGCGGATACCACAGCACCAGTAGCTTTTGGCCGTCGAGCTCATCGGTGATGACGCCGCCGGCGGCCTCGATCGCGGCCAGCGGCCAGGCTTTGGCGTGGTCGCCCACCGCCAGGCCGATTACGCGCGTGTGGCCGTTCACGCCGCGGGGGTTGGCCTCCAGCCGAGTACTCAACGAGTCGGCGTTGTCGGCCTTCGGCAAGTCGTGGGGCCGGTATTTCTCGAACATGTGATAGGCGACAGCGCCGGGATAGGCTTTCGTAAAATATCCCCAATCGGTTTCGAGTGTGGCGATGGGCTTGAGCGACTCGCCCTGGCGCGGACCGGCGAACGCCCGACCCGAAAGGGCCGAGAAGAGCGTGCCGTCGCGGTGGCGAATGACCATCACGCCGTTGCGCCAACCATGAAAGCGAAAATCGAGCGACGGCTCATAGCCGCGCACGAAACCCGCGTCGGGATCGTAGACGAACACGCCGTAGGTGTCGCTGATCACGCGATAGGGCGCCAGGAAGAACCGCCAGGGGATGGCGCCTCCCTGATATTTTCCGCGGATCCAGGCCAGCACGCGGTCGTCCGATCGCAGTTCGCCCGAGCGGCGTTTCGCCTCATCGACGCAGTGCGAGCAGTTCGGGTTCACAAGCGTCTCAAAGGCGTCGGGCTTGAAAAGCTGTTTGACTTCGCCTGCGGGGGGCGCGGCTGCTGCACCGCGTGCCAGGGATGACAGGCACGCAAAAGCGGCGACGATGATCGCGAAAAAACGCATGGCTGCTCTCGGCTACGTTGGGGATTGGGCTACGTGGGGGATTGGCAATGGCCTCAGTTTATCACACCCGCACTCGCGCTGCTGGCGCTACTTTACGGTAGTCCTAACGTTCGACGTCTGTAGGGAACGGACTCCGTGCCGTTCCTTGAACTATTTCCAAACCACGTGCATCTCCCTGCAGTATCCCGAAAATCTGGCTTGGTCGGTTTTCGGCGATTAGGGGTACGTTTCGGCACCGCATTGGTGCCTGCGCGACGCGCGACGTTCGCCATTGCCGCAGACGCCCTTGATCGTCGTAAGTGGTTTTTGGACGCAGCGCCGCGCCCGGCTTGTGTAAATTTGCACAAGCCGTGGAAACCTGAGAGAAATGCCCGAATTCACCCAAGCTACCCGTCCGCAGTGGGGTATCCGCCGATCATCACTTACGGCGAGATCATTGCGGCCAATCGGCGCGATCGTTCACTACTTGCGGCAGCGCCTCGCTGATCTCCGGAAACCGAAACTCGAATCCCTCCTGCCCCAGTCGCTTCGACGCCACGTACCTGCCATAGAGCGCCAGCTCCGCATCGGTGCGCATCAGCAGCGGCGCGCCGAGGCGGACCATCCAGTCTGTCGCGGGCAGCCCGAACGGCACGCCCATCGCCCGCCGCAGTTCACGCATGAATTGGCGTTGCGAGACGGGGTTGGGCGCGGTCGCCAGATACACGCCCTGCATCGCGGGATGGAACAGCGCTCGTTCAAACAAACGGTTCATGTCGGCTTCATGAATCCAACTGATGCCTTGAGTGCCGCGGCCGACGGTGCCGCCCAGCCCGAGCTTGACCAGGCGACGCAGCCGCGCCAGCGCGCCGCCGCCTGCGCCGCGGTCGCGCCCGATGACAAAACTGGTTCGCAGCACCACCTGCCGTTGCGATGGCAGCACGCTCGCGCGATATTCGGCTTCCCACGCGCGACCCACCTCGGGCGCGAAGCCGGTGCCCAGCGGCGCGTCTTCGTCGCACAGCACCGACGGCGGGTCGCCGTAAATGTGGGCGGTGCTCATCTGCACCCACACCGGCGGCGGCGACTCGATGTTCCGCAGGGCCAGGCCCAGCACGCGGGTCGCTTCGATCCGTGAGCGCAGGATTTCGTCGCGGTGTTCGGGCGTCTTGATGCAATCGACGCTTCGCCCCACCAGGTTCAACAAGCCCGCCGCGCCGTCCAGCTCATGGACCCATTCGCCCAGCGTCCGAGCGTCCCACGTCACGTGCCGCCACGGCCCGGCGGGCTTGGGTGCATGGCGCGACAGAATCACCACCGAGTTGCCCGACGCCGCCAGATAGCTCGCCAGCGAAATCCCAATAAACCCGCTACCGCCGGCGATTACAATCGTCTCGCCGCTGGATGCGCCGCTTGATGTCATGGCTTGGCCCTCGGGTAACCTTCTCAGGAAGGTTACCGCGAAGCACAGCGGGGTTTAACCGCTCTGGCGGCGCCGCGGCGCGTTGGCGTAGGGTTTTAAACGCATGGCCTGAAGCCGAATGGCCTTGTCGGTGTCGGCCTCGGGCAGGCGGCTCATTTCCTCACGCGTCATCAACGAGGCGTTTTCGCCCTGGTGTCGTTTCGCGCAAGTGATTGACGGAAGAGGTTTTCCGCCGTGGATTTTTTAGGCATGGCTCCGATGTCCAAAGGTAATTGCGGCAAATCAAAGGCGCCGAGGACCTCTCGCGGGAATCCCGGCTAGTGTCGTCTTCTTTCACCCTTTGGACATCGGAGCCATGCCTTAGAAAATCCGTCGTTGGCCTGCCAACGACTCGACCACGCTCTGCGGTCGCCTGACCCAATCAGAAGCCCGACAATGGGACGACTTCGCGCAGGCGGTTCATTTCTTCACGCGCTGGACACATCTCGGCCGGGTCGCGGTGGCCCGTGGCGGCGACTTCGAGCGTTCGTTCGAGGTCGTTTGCAAATCAATCATGTTTTGCCGGCTCGGTGGCTTCGATCGGCGCGGCATGATGGGCCGCCTCGCGTGCCTGGTATTGATCGAGGGCCTGGCCAAGGCCCTGCAGAGCTTGCGCCGCGCGCTGGCGGGCGCGCCGCTCCCGAACCGCCTGCCAGACCAGCGGCCCAGTGATCAACAGCAGCAACGCGACCGCGGCCAGCAACACGCGCCCCAGCCGAAATCGCATCGCGCCGCGATTCCCGCCGGCCGGTGATTTGTAGGGGTTGTCATGCATGATTGATCCACGGTGGCATTTGATCGCGATCCGCGGCCTTTTCCAACCGCCTCGCTTGGTGGAATTCCGCAGCGCCCTTGCTATCATAATGCGACCATTGTCGGCAACAACACCGTTCAAGCATTCGATCGTGATCCATGGCGTTGACCCCTGGGCTGTATGAAACGATCGTCAGTGCGCCGGTCGATGAGGATTGCCAGAACGGCATTTCGAGCGGCCTCGTGGCAGAAATAGCCTCACTCGACCCGGCGGAAAGTGCCTGTCTCCTTGCTCAGCATGTCAGGCAAGTGCTTGAGCAACTCCTGGCGGACCGACGCCACGCGCCCGAGAAACAAATCGACTTGTGCGAGTCGGTGCGCGCGGCGCTTGCATCAGAAATCACGAGCGAAGCGCTTTCTCTGTTGCAAATTGCCCCGCCTCCACGTGTGCTTCTTTCCATTCTCGATGCAGCCAACCAACCGCGAATTGGTGAAATCGCGCGGGGCCTAGCGCGGCCCCTCTCGCCGATGTCGCAAAGTTCCTTATTCACCGGTGTGGTGCACGAACCTCAACTGGTAGCCGAGCTCTCGCGGGAGTTCGAGTCGGCCGACCATGTGGAGATTTTATGTTCGTTCATCAAATGGAGTGGTTTGCGCATCCTGAAACCCGCAATCGAATCATTCCTTCAGCGCGAGGGCACCAGCTTGCGCGTGTTGACCACCGCCTATCTTGGAGCGACCGACTACGAAGCGATCGAATGCCTCGCCGAGTTGCCAAGGACATCCATCAAATTCACGCTCGATACGAAGCGAACGCGAATGCATGCCAAAGCCTACTTGTTCCACCGCGCGACCGGCTTTAGCACGGCATATATCGGGTCATCGAATATGTCTGAGCCGGCGATGACGAGCGGCTTGGAATGGAACTTAAAGGTCACGCAGGTCGATTCGCCACACATTATCGAAAAGTTCTCAGGTACCTTCGACACGTACTGGGAGGATCGTGAATTCTGCGCGTTTAACCGTCAGTCGGCTGGCGAATTGCGAGCGGCGCTTCAGGCGGAAAGGGCATCAGGCGAACAACCAGGGCTGTTCTTGTTCGATATTAAGCCGTTTCCCTTTCAGGAAGAGATTCTGGAACGGTTACAAATTGAACGTGAGCTTTACGGCCGTTGGAAGAACCTGGTGGTCGCCGCCACCGGTACAGGCAAAACCGTGGTGGCGGCGTTCGACTTCAGGCGATTTCGGCAATCGCTTCCCGACCGGCGAGCGAGGTTGCTCGTCGTTGCCCACCGTGAGGAAATCTTGCAGCAGAGCCTGTCTTGCTTCCGCGGTGTGCTGCGCGACGGAAACTTCGGAGAGTTGCTCGTCGGCAACCATCGGCCGACGAACTTCGAAGCTTTGTTCTGCTCAGTCCAAAGCTTCAACTCGCGAGAGCTTTCGAGCATCATTGCACCCGACTATTACGATTACGTGGTCATCGACGAGTTCCATCATGCATCGGCGCCGACCTATCGCAGATTGATGGACCACCTGCGTCCCAAGGTGCTCCTGGGCCTCACGGCGACGCCCGAACGATCCGATGGCGAGAACGTCGCCAATTTGTTTTTTGATGGACGCATTGCCGCTGAAATTCGACTCGATGAAGCGATCCGCCGCAAGCTCCTTTGCCCGTTCCAATACTTCGGTGTGACTGATCCAGTCGATCTGTCGGGCGTGCGATGGCGACGCGGTCGTTATGACGTAAATGAGCTTGAGGATCGTTTCATCATCAGCGACCACCGATCGAACATCGTCATCAATCAGTTGCGCGACAAAGTGCGCGATTTGAGAAAACCTATCGGCATCGGGTTCTGCGTGAGCGTCCGCCACGCCCAATACATGGCCGGTTTTTTTAACCAAAATGGCATCCCCGCCGACTTCTTGACAGGCGATTCCGACGACGAGCGACGAAGGAGCATCAGGCAGCGTTTGGTTTGCCGCGAAATCAATTTTGTCTTCGTCGTGGATCTTTACAATGAAGGTGTCGATATTCCCGAGGTCGACACCGTTCTCTTTCTGCGACCGACCGAAAGCCTGACGCTTTTTCTGCAGCAGCTTGGACGCGGGCTCCGCCTTGCGGAAGGAAAGGATTGCCTAACCGTGGTTGACTTTGTCGGTCAGGCTCATCGTCAGTTTAATTTTGAGCAACGTTTTCGCGCGTTGATGGGACGGACAGCACGGCGCGTCGACCGGGAGATCGAAGACGGATGCCCGCATATGCCGCCGGGCTGCAGCATCCAACTTGAGCGACTCGCAGCGCAGTACGTGCTCACCAACATTCGGCATCAGCTTAACCTCAGCCGGCCAAGCATTGTTCAACGGATTCGGCAGTTCACGGAGGAGACAGGAAAAGAGTTGACCCTGACGAATTTTCTGCACCACTACGAACTCAGCCCAGATGCGATCTACCGGCGCGGCAGGTGGCCAGAGCTGTGCGCGGCCGCCGGGATTGGCAACGACATCGCCGACCCCGATCGTGATCGATGGGCAAGGGGCCTGCTCCGCCTCTGCGGTGCCGATTCTTCGGCGTTCCTCGAATTCTGTGCCAGGTTCACCAGTGGTGTAGTGGACGCGGCAACGCTCGATGAAGAAAAGCGGCGTCTGGCAACCATGTTCTATTACGTCCTGCTCACCGACGACGCTCATGGAACGGGCATCGGCAGCCTCGAAGCGTTTCAGAGCCGGCTCCAAGCGAATGATGCGTTGCGTCTGGAAATTTGCGATCTTATCGAAGTCTTGAGACGCCGGATCGACCACATCGAACGGCGAGCGAGATTGCCTTTCGTTTGCCCGTTGCGAGTTTACAGCCGCTACCACTTAGATGAGATTTTGGCTGCGTTGGGCGTCCATACCCTGCAGAGAAAGCGCAGCTTTCGAGAAGGTGTCCTCTACGTCGAGGATGTGAACGCCGATTTGCTTTTTGTGACTCTAAACAAATCGGAGACGCATTATTCCTCGACCACGCTCTACAAGGATTACGCCATCAGCGATCGACTGTTTCACTGGGAAACCCAGAGCACCACATCCGACACCTCTCCTACCGGACGCCGCTACATCGAACACGGCGTCACGGGGAGTCACGTGTTGTTATTCGTACGCCCCGAGCGAAGGACTTCCCACGGCCAAGGAATGCCCTACACCTTTCTGGGTCCCGTCGATCATGTTAGCCACCGCGGTTCACGCCCGATGTCGATTGTCTGGCGATTGCGTGAGCCGATTCCCGCGCTGCTCTTACGTGAATATCGCACGCTTGCGGCAGGTTAGCGAAAGTAGTGGGCCAAAAGCGAGCGATGACGAACGGGGCCGGAGACCAGGGACACGAGTACGAAGTTCACGCAGCCCGGGCCGCCGGCGCGCTCGTCTTGTCGCCGGCCTCGGATTCGACCATCATTGATTCGCCCCGATTTTCGGTCGCTTGCCAGCCGGCATCAAAATGAAACACCCACCCTCATCGCGCAAGAAAGCTTCTCGGGCAGGTGTGCGGCGCGATCGCCGCGATTACTACAGTTTTTTGGAGGCCGGTTGCTTGTAGGATGAAACCAGGACCCGCATTTCAATTCGATCTCGACGAGCGGTTCCCCCATTTGGCGAATGCGCCGATCGTGGAGGCAGTCGTTCAATGGGTGGTGAGGGCCGAGAAACCGCTCGAATCGGATGATCTGTGGCGGCAGTTCGCCGAGCGCCTGCCCGACTACCCGGAGTGCCGGCCACAACGCATGTTCATGGTGCAGGCGCAGTTCGAGTTGGATGGTTCGTCGAGGCAGCTCCAGCAAGACACGTGGGTCGGATTTCGGCTCAGTTCCGCCGATAAACTTCATGTCGTTCAAGTCAGCCGTGACGGCTTGGCCTTTAGCCGCCTGAGGCAGTATGGCAACTGGGATCGTTTCTGTTCCGCGGCGATTCGCGCGGCCGGGCCGGGCGACGACCATGCCGAAGGCTTGACGGTCGATCTAAGCCAGATCGACTTTGAAAAGCTGCGTAAGGAATTCGCCAAGGCGAAGCACAAGAACACGGCGACGAAAGACATTCGCGACGTCGTTGAAGAGAAGCTACGGCAAATGGTCAACAGCAACCCGATGCGGATGGACTATTACCGGCGTTATCAAGAGATTGTCGCGGATTACAATCGCGAGAAGGACCGCGCGACGGTGGAACAGACGTTCGCCGCGCTGGTGAAATTGGCCGGCGAGCTGGACGACGAGCAGTTGCGGGCGGTACACGAGGGGCTTTCCGAGGGGGAATTGGCCCTGTTTGATTTGCTGCGCCGTGACGGGCTCAAGAAGACCGAACTAGAACGGCTCAAGCAAGCCAGCAAAACATTGCTGGGCCGCGTGCGCGAACTGCTGGCTCCGGTGGAGCATTGGACCCGCAACGCCCAGACGCAGGCCGAAGTGAAGGCGTCGATTCTCGATTGGCTCTACGAATCGCTGCCCCGGCCGCCATTCACCGAGAGCGAAACCGATAGCCTTGCCGATCGCGTTTACGGCTACGTTTGGCAGCGCAGCCAAGCCGGAACACTCTTGTGAAATCCAATCGACTGATGACCAGCCTAATTCCCGAACGTGAAAGTCTGACGGTCGAATTCAATAGCGACCGCGACCGACTCGCCGACCGCGAGCTGGCGGCGGCCGTGGTCTGCCTGGCGAACACCGAAGGGGGCGAGATTTTCGTCGGCGTCGAGGACGATGGCACCGTCACGGGACTGCACCCGGCACATCAAAACCCAACGCGGCTCGGCGCCCTGATCGCCAACCTGACCAACCCCCCACTGAGCGTTCGCGTCGAAGCGCTCGACGTTGAAGGCACGCGGATCGTGAAGATCGCGGTGCCGAAATCGCGGCAGCTCGTCGCCACCGCCGAGGGGCTGCTGCAGCGCCGCCGCCTGAAGGCCGACGGGCTGCCGGAATGCGTGCCGCTTTACCCGCACGAG
>DASVHB010000182.1:0-2942 GCA_036379195.1 Pirellulales bacterium | reverse complement strand
AATGAATTGACTCAGATCCTCGTCCTTCACGACCTTGTCGAGCCGCTCGTTCACATAGGCGGCGTCGATTTTCACCCGGCGTTTCTTCATGTCGGGCGCGTCGAAACTCAACTCTTCGAGCAACCGCTCCATGATCGTGTACAGCCGCCGCGCGCCGATGTTCTGCGTCGATTGATTCACCTGAAAGGCATAACTCGCCAGCGATTCGATCGCGTCGGTGCTGAACTCTAGCTCGACGTTTTCGGTCTTCAAGAGCGCCTCGTACTGTTTCGTCAACGCGCTCTTCGGCTCGGTGAGAATGCGGATAAAATCGTCCTTGGTCAAGTCTTGCAGCTCGACGCGGATGGGAAACCGCCCCTGCAATTCGGGCATCAGATCGCTGGGGCTGGCCCGGTGAAACGCGCCGGCCGCGATAAACAGAATATGGTCGGTCTTCACGTAGCCGTAGCGCGTCTGCACCGTGGTGCCTTCGACGATCGGCAGCAGATCGCGCTGCACGCCTTGCCGCGAAACGTCGGCTCCCTTGCCTTCGCTGGCCACCACCTTGTCGATCTCGTCGACAAACAAAATGCCCAGATCCTCAGCCAGCTCGATGGCCGCGGCGTTTACTTTTTCCTGGTTAATCAGCGAGTCGCTCTCTTGCTCGTAAAGCACACGTCGCGCATCTTTGACCGTCATCTCGCGCCGCGAACTGCTGCGCGGCATGATCTTCTCAAACATGCCCTGCAAGTCGAGATCGACCTGCTCCATGCCCATGCCGGTGAGCATCATCGGCACGGCCTTTTGCTCCAGCGTCAGCTCGACTTTGCGTTCGTCGAGATCGCCGGCCGCCAGCATGGTCCGCATCTTTTCGCGCGTTCGCTCGTGCCGTTCGATCGACTTGTTCACCGCTTCGTCGCTGGTTTCGTCCGAAGCGACCGGCGGCGGCACCAGCAGATCGAGAAGCTTCTCTTCGGCACGCTGACGGGCTTCTTCTTCGACTTTCGCGCGTTCGCTTTCGCGGACCAAGCCGATGGCATTCTCGACCAGCTCGCGGATCATGCTTTCCACGTCGCGGCCATAGTAACCCACCTCGGTGTACTTGGTGGCCTCGACCTTGATGAACGGCGCGCCGGTGAGCTTGGCCAACCGCCGGGCGATCTCGGTCTTGCCGACGCCGGTGGGGCCGATCATCAGGATGTTTTTGGGGGCGACTTCGGCTTTCATGTCGTCGGCCAACTGTTGCCGCCGCCAGCGGTTGCGAATGGCGATGGCCACGGCCCGCTTGGCGTCGTGCTGGCCCACGATGTGCCGGTCCAGCTCGTCCACAATCTGCCGCGGCGTCAGGTCTCGCAAGGCAGTTCCTCCACGGTGAGATGGGTGTTGGTATAGATGTCGATTTCGGCGGCGATGCCCAGGGCCTCGCGCACGATCTGACCAGCGGTCAGGCTGGAGTGGGCGATCAAAGCGCGTGCCGCCGCCACGGCGTAATTGCCCCCCGAGCCAATGCCCAGCACGCCGTCGGTCGGCTGGATGACGTCGCCATTACCGGTGACCAGCAGCGTATACTTGGTATCGACCACGGCCAACAACGCCTCAAGCCGCCGCAGCACGCGATCGGTGCGCCATTCTTTGGCCAGTTCGGTGGCGGCCCGCGGTACGTTCGAGGGGTAATCTTTCAGCTTGGCCTCAAATCGTTCGAGCAGGGCGAAAGCGTCGGCGCTGCTGCCGGCGAAGCCGGTGATGACCTTGCCATCGAGCAGGCGGCGAATTTTGTTGGCGTCGCCTTTCATGACCGAGGCGCCCAGCGTGACCTGCCCGTCGCCGCCGAGGGCCACCGCGCCGCGGTGTCGCACGGTAAGGATAGTAGTGCTGCGAGTTTTCATTGGGCTTATTCTGGCCGAAGTAGCCGAAAGACGCCAGAGGCTAGCCAATGTGGAGTGCGGAGTGCGGAGTTGGCGGTCGCGATTTAAACAGAAGGCAACAAAGAGAACGAAGTCGGGGAATGCATGGCGCAACGGTATTTGCCAGCATCTTTTACGGCTTTACCGATCAAATGGCGGCGCCTATCCTGGAATCAACGGCGATCACCGTCTCACAGGACCAGCCCGCGACCACCTATGGCCACCATCGCAACTCCAATCCCCGGTGATCAATGGGTCGTGTTTGACGACGTGCCCTGGGATACCTATCTCAGCCTGCTTAAGTCGCGCGGCGAGCGGCATGTTCGGCTCACCTACTATCGCGGAGTGCTGGAGATCATGACGCTCTCGAAATTGCATGAGATTCTTAGCGAAGCTCTCGACAATTTTGTGAACAGCGTCGACTTGCAAAGCTTCGTCGATCGCCGCGGTACGAAGGGCGAGATCGCTCTCGACGACGAGCTGGCCAAGTGGGTACGCGCATCGCTCAAGAAACCTGGTCTATCTCCCTAAGCCGTGCCTTCATGCCCGGACGGTGGTCATGGATTGCCGGTTTGCTTGTCAAAACCAATCGGCGATCGTCAAAACTCGCGGGCGGGCAGGGCGGGATGCCGCCGGCCGAGATACTGCCGGTAAACCCACGGTCCACGATCGGCGCCGCGGTACAGCAGCGCGAGGATGACCAACCGCGCGGCGCTAGCCCGCGGGCTGACGGCCACGTCGGGCGGAGCGGCGGGCAGCGTCGCAATGAGTCGCCGCGCCCAGGCCGCATCGACCAGCGCCAATGCCGCCCAAAGCCGGCCATAGCTCTGCGACGACCAAGCGCGTGGCGCTCTGCCCGCCGCCAAGGTGCGCATCCGTGCCGCCATTGGTTCGATCAGCGCCCGCGCGGTCCGCCGGTCGTAGGGCACGATCGCCAAAGCCATGCCGGCGATGGCGCTCTCGTACTGGCCTTCCGGATCGCCCCGTACCGGTCGCGGCGGACGCATGGCCAACGACCGAGCGATGTAATGATCGAGCATCGCCGGGTCCACTCTCTCG
>DASVHB010000181.1:0-3307 GCA_036379195.1 Pirellulales bacterium | reverse complement strand
CCCGGTGCCACCTGCCGGGCGTCGCCGCGACGGAGCGTAGCGTAAAGTTCATCGCTTGTTGCGCGGCTCTGCCCCAGCCACCGCCGAAGACGCAGGCGCAAGCTTATCGCGTGAGCGTCTTGTCTTGGCGGGCGACCACCTGCAAGGCCGCTTGCATCTCGTGGACCAAGGCGTGCCCGGGCTGCTTGCCGGTCACGCGGTTCAGCGGCACGCCGCGCGGCGAAAGAAATTGGATGGTCGGGTAGCCGCGCACGCGGAATTCTCGGCAGACCTCCGGATCGGCGTCGGCATCGACCAGCACGCAGACGAATTGGCGCGACATCTCGACCACCGCGTCTTGCACGAAGGCCTCGCCCGCCAATTGATGGCAGTAATGGCACCACTCGGCGGTGAAAAACACCAGCAACGGCTTCTGCCGCTGGCGAGCCAATTTGAGGCCGGGCTGGAAACCAAGGATGAACGTAATCCGCCCCCGCGCGACGCGGGCCACACCGCTTGGATCGGCCGTCTCGCTTTCACCCGCGGCGCCCGAAGCCGGCTCTGCCGAGGCGTTCGCCGAGGTTTCCGGGCCGCCGGGTGCGTCGTGGATCTCGCATCCGATGCTGATTGCCACCAAGGCCGCGACGATCGCGCATCGCCCGAAGCAAGCTGTTTTCATCCCTCGATCCTTCCCTTGAGGCTTGTCTGCGCCTGATACCAGACAAGCGGCTTCCGTGCGTCTGTGGCTGTCGCCTCCCGACAGGGTCGCTAGATTGTTCGGAGCGGGCGAAAACTGTCAAGGGCGAGCCGGCTTTTCCTAGATCGTCCGGGGTGGATAGTGAACTTGAGAAAGCTGGGGAGTGGCTGGTGGCTAGTGACTAGTGGCTAGTGACTGGGGCCCCGCCCTTGTGTAAGCCCCCAACCTCCAACCCACTAACCACTAACCACTAGCCACTAGCCACCAACTCCCCTTGCCACTGCCCGGCGTTTGCAGTAATTTCCGCCCCTCTTCCGCAAGTATTCATTTCGACGAGGCCCGCACCTCGGGCCACTGACAGCACGTTGGAGTAGGTTATGCCGCCCGCTGCGCAGGCGGGATCGGGATTAGGGTCCGCGCTGGCGCGCTGGTCCGACCTGATTCTGCCGGTTGGAATTATCGCCAGCGTGCTGGTCATCATGGTGCCGATGCCGGCGCCGCTGATGGATATTCTGCTGTCGGCCAATATCAGCGTGGCAGTGATCATGTTGCTCACGACCATTTACGTGCGCACGCCGCTGGAGTTCAGTATTTTTCCGTCGCTGCTGTTGGCCACCACGCTGGGTCGGCTGGTGCTCAACGTGGCCAGCACGCGGCTGATTCTCACGCGGGCTGGCAGCGAAGGGCTCGAAGCGGCCGGCGGCGTGGTGCGCAGCTTCGGCGAGTTTGTGGCCGGCGACAAGCTGGTGGTGGGGCTGATTATTTTCGCCATCATCGTGCTGATTCAGTTTGTGGTGATCACCAAAGGCGCCACGCGCATCAGCGAAGTAGCCGCCCGATTCGCCTTAGACGGCATGCCGGGCAGGCAGATGGCCATCGACGCCGACCTGAACGCCGGCGTGATCGACGAACGCGAGGCCCAGCGCCGCCGGGCCGAAATCACCAAGCAGGCCGATTTCTTCGGGGCGATGGACGGTGCCAGCAAGTTTGTTCGCGGCGATGCGATCGCGGGCATCGTCATCACGCTGATCAATATCATCGGCGGGCTGTTTATCGGTGTGGTCGAAGACGGCCTGACGGTGACCGACGCCGCCGCGTTGTTCACCAAGCTGACCATCGGCGATGGCCTGGTGAGCCAGGTGCCTGCTTTTTTGATTTCGTTGGCGGCGGGCTTGCTGGTGACCCGCAGCACCGGCGAAGTCAACCTGCCCAGCGAATTCTTGGGGCAGCTTTTTTCGCGGCCCCAGGCGTTAGGCGTCACCGGCGCCTTCTTGGGGGCGTTGGTGTTCACCAACCTGCCGCGCGCCCCGCTGCTGGCGTTGGGCGGCGGATGCATCGGCCTGGCGGTAACCATGACCCGCCGCAAGAAGCAAGACAAGGCCGACGCCGACGCCAAAGCAAAGGCCGCCGAGAAGAAAGCGCCCGACGAGCGGATCGAAGACTATCTGGCCGTCGACCCGATGGAGATCGAGATCGGCGTGGGGCTGATCCGGCTGGCCGACCCGAAGCGCGGCGGCGATTTGCTCGACCGCGTGCAACGCGTCCGGCAAAACGTGGCCGCCGACATCGGCATTCTCATGCCCAAAGTGCGCATCCGCGACAACATGCGGCTCGATCAGAACGCCTATCGCATCAAAGTTGCCGACTGCGCCGTCGCCGATTCGACGGTGCATCCCAACTTGTTGCTGGCAATCGACTCGGGCGTCACGTCGGGCAAAATGCCCGGCATCAACACGCGCGAGCCGGCTTTTGGCACGGCGGCGGTCTGGATCGAGCCGGGGCAACGCGACCAGGCGGAGATGCTGGGTTACACGGTGGTCGAGCCGCAAAGCGTGCTGGCCACGCACCTGACCGAGGTAGTGCGCAAGCATGCCGACGAAATCCTCACGCGCGACGCCACCAAGCACCTGATTGACGAGCTGAAGAAGCAATCGCCCGCGGTGGTCGACGAGCTGATTCCCAGTCAGATGAAATTGCCCGAAGTGCAGCAAATCTTGCAGATGCTGCTGCGCGAGCAAGTGTCGATCCGGCAGTTGAGTCCGATTCTGGAGACGCTGGGCGACTACGGCGGCCGCACGAAAGACCCCATCTTGCTCACCGAATATGTGCGGCACCGCCTGGCCCGTGCCATTTGCTCGCGTTATCGCGATCCGCAAAATCGGCTGCATGTGGTCACGCTCGATCCGGCGCTGGAAGACCGCATTCGAGCGGGCTTTGAGCACAGCGAGCGGGGGCTATTCATTCGCATGTCGCCCCAGGCCATCGAAGCCACTTGTCGCGTGATCGGCAAAGAGCTGGACAAGCTGATCGTCAAAGGACATCCGCCCGTGGTGCTGGTCAGCCCGCAGATCCGGCCGGCGCTGCGGCAGATGACGTCCGCGCACCTGCCTCAAGCGATCATCCTAAGCTACAACGAAATTACCCGCGACACGCAATTGGAGTCGCTGGGTTTGGTCGTCGATGCGGTGCCAGGGAAATAGTCATGAAAACCCATTTCCGGTGGCTGGGGCAGAGCCTTGGCGATGTGGTATGCCAAGCTGATTTGTCTCAAGTATAAAACGACGCGTCACGGTTCTACCTGTTGAGGATTTCAACCACCGGGGCATCGCCAAGGCTCTGCCCCAGCCACCG
>DASVHB010000180.1:0-5137 GCA_036379195.1 Pirellulales bacterium | reverse complement strand
CCGTCAGCCAGGCGGCAGTGGCCGTGCCGGCACGGCTGCCGGCGCCTCCTTCGCCCGAAGAGATTGCTGGGCCGCACCTGAAGTGGGCAGAGCGCGAAGCGGCGAGGCTGCTCGACGAGCACCTGCGGCAGATCGACGAGTTTTTTGACCACACCAGCCGGCACACGCCTGAGTTTGCCGAACGGGCCTTGAGCTGGGGCAGCAAGTGGCGGCTCGTGGCCGACCATCTGCCGTTTACCAAAGGCGACAGGCACCGGGCGTTTATCCGCGCGCAGTTCGAGCAGCACCTTTTCACGCCGGCTCAGCTCAGCGACCTTGTCGAGCAGGTGGTCGCCAGCCACTTGGCGCACCTGGACAGCCTCGAAAGCGAGATGCTGGTTCGCATTCGCACCGACGTTGCTGATTTTCCCGAGGCGTATCCGATCGCTCAGCTTGACCAGTCCAGCCTCGACGCCCAGTACGACGAAGCCCTGGCCCAAGTCCTGACGGCCGCGGCCAGCAGCGTGCGGTCCGACGTCGGCACGTTGCTGGTGAGCGAGATCGCCGGAGAGGTGTTGACGCAAGTGGCCCTCAAGCTCGGTGTTTCGGCGGGCATTCTTACCACCGGCGCCGCCTCGTCGTGGGCCACGTTCGGTGTCGGTCTGGTGGTGGGGCTGATTGTCGATCAGATCGTGTCGTGGGTCTGGGACCGTTATGCCGACCCCGTCGGCAGCCTATCGAGCCAACTCGACCGCAAGCTTGACGAGATGCGCGGTCTGATCGTCGAAGGATCGGACGACGTGCAGGGGCTGCGTTGGCGATTAGAAACTTATGCCGACGAGCGCGCCCGTGTGCGCGAGGCCGCTGTCTTGGCCATTCTGCGAGAAACCTCGAAGGAGTGAATCGGATGCGTCGCATTGTCGTGCTGATCTGCTTGGCTGCCCTGGGCCAGCCGGCTGCCGCCTACGCGGGCATCACCAGCCGGGCCGCCCGCGAGGCCGCGGAGTTGGTGTTGCGGAAGTTTGGCAAAGAGGCGGAAGAGCAAGGGCTGCAAACGCTCACCCAGAAGATCGAATCGCTCGGCCTGCGCTACGGCGACGAAGCCGTTGCCGCGGTCGAGAAAGTCGGCCCGCGCGCCTTTCGTTATGTGGACGAAGCCGGTGAAAATGGCTTGCAGTCGGTCAAGCTCTTGGCCCGCTATGGCGACGACGCGGTGTGGGTGGTGAGTAAGCCAAATAGGCTCGCGCTGTGCGCCAAGTATGGCGACGACGCCGCCGAAGCGATGATAAGGCAAGGCAAAATCGCCGAGCCGCTGATCGCTTCGCTGGGCAAACCGGCGGCGAAGGCGCTCAAAACGGTGTCGCGGCAAAACGGCCGCCGGCTGGTCATGATGGGCGAAGACGGCACGCTCGCGGCGATCGGGCGAACCGACGAGCTGCTGCGAGTGATCGGCAAGTATGGCGACCGCGGAATGAATTTCATTTGGCGAAACAAAGGTGCGCTGGCGGTGGCGACGATGCTCACCGCCTTCTTGGCGAATCCCGAGCCGTTCATTGACGGCACGGTCGAGCTGACCAGCGCCGCCGCGGAAGGCATCGGCGCGCCGCTCGCTAAACAAATCGGCAGCCGCGCCAATTGGACGTACGTGTTGCCGGCGCTAGCCGCGATCGTCGCCGCGCTGCTGGCTTTGAAGCTCTGGCTACGGCACCGCGCGATGACGATGAAACCTGCTCCGTCGATTTAGCTTTGTTGGCCGCTGGCCGGGAGAAGAGCGATGGACCACGCCGCTGGCAAGCCCGAACACCACGCCGGCCAGGCCGACTCGCCCGCCGCGAGCGTGGCGGTTTATAATTGCCACGCCTGCCTTTCGCCTCCCGACGCAGACGGTTCGATCACCGCGCGCTGCTGCAATCTGCCCGAAGTCGTGGCACGAGGCAAAACGCAGCGCGAGGCGCTGGCGGCCTTGGTCGCGGCGTTCAAGGTTGCCGTATCGCAATACCGCGATGCCGGCCGCGCGATCCCATGGGTTGAATCGCCCTCGAAACCAGCGCCGGGCGAACAAGAACGCTGGATCGCGGTGCATCTGTAGTAGGCCAGCATTCGCTTGATGCCCGCAATCAGCGCGCCTGCGACGACGAAGCGATCCGCCCCATTCGTCCGCTTTGGTAATCGTCGATTGCCTGGCGGATTTCGTCTTGCGTGCGGTTCTTGCCAGCGCTCCAGACGGTGTTCATGAAGTCATGATGTCCGAGCCGGCTCGCGCCGCGTGCAATCGTCGCCATGATCGTCCACCAGTCCCGATGTTTCAGAGCGTGCGCTGGCCAGCAGAGCATGACTCCGTTTCACCAGGCGCCGGTTATTCTACCCACGAGTTATTGATGTTCAAATCGCCGTGCCATTCAGGGCCGAGCCAGCGGCTGAGTTGACCGGGGCGTCGGAGTCGCTCCGCGCTGCCGAAGGACTGCCGTGACCATTGGTGCGTCTCTCTGATATACTCATTAGTGAGCCAAGAACGAAAAAGTCGTGGAGATAGAAAGTGCTCCGGAGTGCGAAGTATGTCTAGCAATCTGAAGACGACCGGCAGTTGGATTCAGAAAATGCCAGGCGTGTGCGGCGGCAGAGCCTGCATTCGCAATGCGCGGATTACCGTTTGGGCCTTGTAAATTCGCGGCGGCTCGGTGCGGCAGACAAGCAGCTCCTGGAGAACATCGTGGGCCTCACGCCCGAAGACGTCCAGTCCGCTTGGGATTATTGCGGTCAGCACCCCGCTGAAATCGAGGACGACATTCGAGTCAACGAGGCAGACTGACCATGCCATGATGACTGCCACAACGCCAAACTGCCTGCCGCTGGTTCTCGCCCTTGTGCTCGCTTGCGGCGAAGCATTTGCCGACGACGCGCCGCGCCCGAACATTCTGTGGATCACCTGCGAAGACAGCAGCCCCAATTTGCGCTGCTACGGCGACGGCTATGCCGTCACGCCGAACCTCGATCGCCTGGCCAACGAGGGTGTGCGATATACGCGGGCCTTCAGCGTGGCGGGCGTGTGCGCGCCCAGCCGCTCGTGCCTGATTACCGGCATGTACCCTTCGACTATCGGCTCGCAGCACATGCGTTCGACCACCCGGCTGCCCGAGGGCATCAAGTGCTTTACCGAGTATCTGCGCGAGGCTGGCTATTATTGCTCGAACCACAGCAAGGAAGATTACAACTTCAAAACGCCCCGCTCGGCCTGGGATGAATCGAGCACGAAGGCCCATTGGCGAAAGCGGCAGCCCGGTCAGCCGTTCTTCGCCGTATTCAATTTCACCACGACGCACGAAAGCCAGATCCGTCTGGGCGAGGCGGCATTTGCCAAACGCACGGCGGGTCTCGCCGACAGTGAGCGACACGACCCTGCCGCGGCGCCGGTGCCGCGCTATCATCCCGACACGGGCGTCGTGCGGCGTGACTGGGCGCACTATTACGACTTGATTACGGTGATGGACAAGCAGGCGGGCGAGCTGCTGGCAGCGCTCGATGCCGACGGTTTGGCCGACGATACCATCGTGTTCTTTTTCTCCGATCACGGCGTCGGGCTGCCGCGTGGCAAGCGCTGGCTGTATGACAGTGGGTTGCACGTGCCGCTGGTGATTCGGTTTCCGCCGCGCTGGCGGCATTTCGCCGCCGGCGAACCCGGCGCCGCCTGCGACCGGCTGGTGAGCTTCGTCGATTTCGCCCCGACGGTGCTCAGCCTGGCCGGCGTCGCGCCGCCCGAGCATTTGCAGGGCGTCGCGTTTTTGGGCGAGCAAGCCGGCCCACCTCGCGAATATGTGTACGGTATCCGCGATCGAATGGACGAGCGTTACGACCTCAGCCGCGCGGTGCGCGACCGGCGATGGAAGTACATTCACAACTACCGCCCCGAGCTGCCCTATGCCCAGCCGATCGAATACATGGAAGAGATGCCCACCATGCGGCAGTGGCGGCAGTTGGCGGCGGAAGGCATGCTCGACGGTCCCGCGGCGCTGTTTATGCAACCGATCAAAGCGATCGAAGAACTGTACGATACTCAGGCCGATCCCGACGAGGTGAACAACCTGGCTTTGGCCGATGAACACCGCGACGTGCTCGAGCGAATGCGGGCGGCGCATCTTGAGTGGGTGCGGGAAACGCGCGATTTGGGTTTTCTGCCCGAAGCCGAGATGTGGCGGCGCGTGGGCGACGGTGCGCCGTACGAGTTGGGCCGCGACTGCAAGGGGTATCCGCAAGGCCGTATTCTAGCAGCGGCGCAGCGCACTAACGTCGAGGCGCGCCAGCTCGCCGGCTTGTTGGTCGATGGCGATGCCGCCGTGCGCTGGTGGACATTGGTACGTTTGTCGCCGACCGCCAACAGCCTGGCCGATTGCCTTCCCGTGCTCGAACGTGCGCTGATGGACGACTCGCCCAGCGTGCGGTTTGTCGCGGCCGACGTTCTCTGCCGAGCCGGCGAGCCCGCGCGCGGCTTGCCTGTTCTCGCCCGAGGGCTGTCGGCCCGCGAACCGTATGTTCGTTTAGCCGCGGCCAACCGGCTCGATTGGCTCGGCGACCGAGCCGCGCCGGTCCGCGATGCGATGCGTAAGGCCGCGAGCGACCCCAACGGCGACGTGCAGAAGGTGCTGTGCCACGCGCTGCGATAGAGGCGGTAGCGTTTGCCAGGAACGACCAGGCTCGGTCTAATGAATGGCTTCTCGGAAGTCCTACTTCTTTATGGAGCATGAAGCCATGTGGGGGCCGATCGTCGCCAAAACAGCCAGATCACCGGGCCGGCGCGTCAACGCCAGCCGCCGCCGCAACCGTGTACACCGATGCGAATCGCTCGAAGACCGGCGGTTGCTCAGCACCGACCCCATTGTCACGGTCAACACCAACTACGGCAGCTTTCAGATTCAAACGCTGCCCAGCGCGGCCCCGCACACGGTGGCCAACTTTCTCAGCTATGTCGATGGCAACGATTACACCAACGCCGTGTTTCATCGGTCGGTGCCCGGCTTTGTCGAGCAAACCGGCGGCTATACGTCGTCGCAGGCCACGTTTGGCGGCAGCACCTCGCAGTTCACGCCCATCGTCACCCATTCGCCGATTGCCTTGGAATATAACGTGCCCAACACCCGCGGCACGGTGGCCATGGCCCGCACCG
>DASVHB010000179.1:0-6531 GCA_036379195.1 Pirellulales bacterium | reverse complement strand
TGCTGTTGCAAAATGGCCGTGAGGTTGGTCTTGGTCACGTCGTCGGCAAACGCGCTGTCGCGGAACACGACGGTGGTGTCGCCGGGCGGCGCCAGCTCTTTGCGCCAGGCAATGATGCCGTGGGCAAACGGTTCGATCTCTTCGCGTGCGATCTTCTCGGCCAGGCAGACGATCAGCGCCCCCGCGCCGATGTTATGCACCGTCTTGCCCCCGAGCGTGCGCGCTTCGATCGGCACGCACAGATCGAGACCGAGCTTCAGCAGCAGTTCGTAGATCGTCCATGCCGGCAAACTCGCCGCGCGCGGCATGCGTGCCGCCGGGCGAGGAGGCTGGCCACCGCGCGCTCCTGCCTCTTTCCGGCAATGGACGCGATTGCTGCCGCCAAGAGTCGCTGAGCGGCGCTCATGTCGGCGCCGCCGCGGGTGTCGCGGTCGAACCGCGCGACCGCGCGACCCCGCCGGCGTCGGGCGCATCACGGCCAACACAGAGGCGGCGCAGGCGATCGAGAATCTGCTTGGCCTGCGTGAAGCCAGCAGCGTCGTGCCGTCATCGCCCACATGGATCAGATAATGCCGAGGGAGAGGATACCCCGGCTCGAACGATTTCTTCGCCGTCTCGCCGGCGGCCCGCAGGCAAAAGATCACTCCTGGCGCGATATCGAGGTCGTTGCGGGCGCGGGTGGCGACGGCAAACGTGCCCCAGGGGCCCAACAGTGCCAGGTCGCTCCCCGCGGGTTGTGGCAAGACAAATCGGCAGGCGCCGGCCCGTTGCAGAGATTCCAGCGGTTCCGCAAAGGCAAATAGCGAAAATGCCGACGTGGCAATGTCAAGTTCGGCGCCTTTGCGAAGACAGGGGCGGAGCTCGTCGATCGCGCGCTGGCCGCCACTATTGGGAATAAGCTTCATCGGGTCGTCGGCAGATCGCTCTTTTTTACCGCATGTTGATGCGCTCGCGCTCGCATCGCTTGTTTTGCGCCCGCATTCTACCAAAGCCCCAGAGCGCCTGCATGATCGCGGCATGTAAACCCGTCGGCTAGCCGGATATCGCCCAGTAACCAAAACCCAGCCGGCCGCTCTTTACGCTGCGCGGTGGGCCGGTTAGGCTTTTGAATCGAGGCGCGTGATCGGGCCGGTGGTCGGTTCAGGCGGCGCGCGCGGGAAATACGCAACTCGCCATGCACGGGCGGGGCAATAGCCCCAAGGGAGATTCTGGCCGTGAAAAAAGTCGAAGCGATCATCCGCCACTTCAAACTCGAAGATGTCAAAAACGCGCTCAGCGAACAGGGCATCCAGGGCATGACCATCACCGAAGTCCGCGGCTTCGGTCGCCAAAAAGGGCACACCGAAATGTACCGCGGCACCGAATACGCCGTCGATTTCGTGCCCAAGGTCAAGCTGGAAATCGTCGTGCCCAACTCCGGCGTGCAAAAGGCCATCGACACCATCATGCGCGCCGCGCAGACCGGCCAGATCGGCGATGGCAAAATCTTTGTCGTCAGCCTCGACGAAACCGTCCGCATCCGCACTGGCGAAACCGGCGAAGAAGCGATTTGACGACGTGTGATGCATCGGCCGTTCGCGGACTTCGTGACAAGGGCTTTCCTCTCGCGGAGCGAGAGGGCTCCTGTACGCCCGAAGCCAGGCCGGCACGGTAAACGAAGAGTACAATAGGGAGAAGCCGCCGCTTCCGTTTCCCGGTTTGGACTTTTGCGTTTTGCATTTCGGCCTTCTCACAGCGCGCGGCAATGCGTCGCAGCGCGGACCATCGCCGCAAAGTCGGAGAATCAAAATGCAAAATTCAAGAATTAAAATGCAAAAGCGGTACGATAGCGCAGCATGACAACGGCCCCGGGAATGCGAGCGGAGGTGCGCGAGGCCCGCCGGCAGTTGGCCGAAGGACGCGAAGCACTGCGGCAACGCCATGCGGCCGGCGCCCCCGGCGCCGAAGTCTGCGCGGCACTGAGCGACCTGTTCGATGCGATTATTCTCGATCTGTTTGAGCAGGCGCTCGACGATCTGGGCGACCGCGCCGAGCCCTTACGCGACCATATCGCCCTGGCGCCGCACGGCGGTTTTGGCCGGCGCGACGTCTCGCCGTTTAGCGACGTCGACCTGATGCTGCTGCACGATGGCACGCCCACGGCGCGGCTGCCCGATCTGGCCCAGCGGCTGCTGCGCGACCTGTGCGACGCCGGCCTGGTGGTCGGACAGAGCGTGCGCACGATGGGCGAAGCCTGGCGGCTGGCCCGGCAAGACGCGATCATCTGGAGCTCGCTGGTCGAGGCCCGGCTGCTGGGCGGCAGCGTCGGCCTGTTTAGCCGGTTCGCCACGCGGTTTGCTCGGCAATCGCGGCGGCGGGCGGCGGCGCTGTGCGAGGCAGTCGAAAAATCGCGCCGTGACGAACGCCTGCAATATGGCGAAACCGTCTACCTGCTCGAGCCGAACCTAAAGCGTTCGCCCGGCTGCCTGCGCGACATTCAGCTCGTGCGCTGGATCGGTTTTGCGCGGCACGGATCGTCGGATCTCGACGCGCTGCGAATGCACGGCATGCTGGCGCGCGAGGACGAAGCGGCCTTGGCCCACGCCCACGGGCTGCTGCTGCGGCTGCGCAACGAGCTGCACTTTCAGGCCGGCAAGGCCAACGACGTGCTCGACCGCGTCGAACAACTGCGCATTGCTGAACGATGGGGTTATCGGGGCGAAGCGGGCTTGCTGCCGGTCGAGCAATTCATGCGAGATTATTTCCGGGCGACCGAGGGCGTCGGCCAGTCGTTGCGGCGGTTTTTGGCCAACGCGCGGCGCGGCCCGCGCTGGGGCGAGCTGCTGGCGCCGCTGGTCAGCCATCAGTTCGAGCGCGATTTTCGCGTGGGTCCGACGCAAATCTCGACCACGCCGCGCGGGCTGAAGCGAGTGGCCGGCGACTTGCCGCGCATCTTGCAGTTGGCCGTGCTTTCCAGCCTGTACGACAAGCCGATCGCCCATGCCACCTGCGAGGCCATTCGCGCGGCCGTACCCCAACTCGGCGACGAGATCACGCCTGAAACCGCGCGGCGGTTTTGCACCTTGCTCGATCAGCCGGCGCGGCTGGGCGAGTCGCTGCGCCGGTTGCACGAGATGCAGGTGCTGGAAAAGATCATTCCCGCTTTCGACCACGCACGGTGCTTGTTGCAGTTCAACGAGTATCACAAATACACGGTCGATGAGCACTGTCTGCGGGCGGTCGAGCAGGCCACCGACCTGGCCGCCGACGACGGGCCTCTGGGCCATGTGTATCGGCACATCAAGCGAAAATGGTTGCTGCACCTGGCGCTGCTGCTGCACGATTTGGGCAAAGGCTATCCGCGCGATCATAGCGAGGTGGGGCTGGAGATCGCCCAGCAGACCGCGGGCCGCCTGCACCTGGCGCAGGCCGACGCCGATCTGCTCGGTCTGCTGGTTCACAAGCATCTGCTCATGTCGCACCTGGCTTTTCGCCGCGATACGACCGACGAGCAGCTTGTCGTGCGGTTTGCGGTCGAGATCGGCTCGCCCGAGGCGATGCAGATGTTGTTCGTGCTGACGGCGGCCGACCTGGCGGCGGTGGGGCCGGGCGTGTTGAACACCTGGAAGATCGACGTCTTGGCCGATTTGCACCGCCGCGCCATGCAGCATTTGGCCGGCGACTCGCCCGCCATCAATTCGCCGGAATATCTCGACGGGCGCCGGCGGCAGGTGCTTCGTCGCCTTTCGCTGGGCGAAGGTAGCGGAACTTTCGCGGAACGGAAGGAGACCGCGCCGATCGACGAGCACAGCGATCTCGGGGCCGACGAGTCGGGCTGGTTCGAGCGGCAGCTTGCGGCCTTGCCCGGCGCCTATCTGCACGCGACTTCGCCCGAGCAGGCCGCCGACGAGTTGCGGCGGCTCAAAGCGCTGCAACCCGGCGAGATAATGGCCGTAGGCCGCTATCTGCTTGACCGCGGCGCCACGGAGTACACCATCGGCACCTACGAGGACATCACGCCGGGCATCTTTTATAAGTTGGCTGGCGCACTGGCGGGCCGCGGCTTGCAGGTGCTGTCGGCGGAAATCCACACGCTGGCCGACGGGCTGGTGTTCGACCGGTTTTATGTTCACGATCCCGACTTTGCCGGCCCGCCGCCCCCAGACCGCATCGACGAAGTGACGCGAGCGCTGACCGCGGCACTGGCCGGCGAGCACAAGCCGCCCACTTTTCGGCGTGTGTGGCGCGCAGGTGAGGCCCGGCGGCAGGCGATGCTGCCCCCGCCGCCCACCAAAGTGCGCATCGACAACCACACCTCTGAGCGGTTCACCGTCTTCGATATTTTCGCCGCCGATCGCCTGGGGCTGCTTTATACGATCGCCCGGGCGCTGTTCGAGTCGGAGTTGTCGGTCAGCGTGGCGAAGATCGGCACCTACCTGGACCAGGTGGTCGACGTGTTTTACGTGACCGATCGGCAGGGGCAAAAATTGGAAGACCGCCAGCGGCTCGACGCCATCCGCCAGCGATTGCTGGCCGAGATCGAGGCTTTCGAGCGGCAAGAGCAAGAGGTTGGCCGCGGGCGGAGTTGGTAATCTCTGTAGGGAACGGACTCCGTGCCGCTGGGCGAACCGCGAGCTGACGTTGTCCTGGGCCCTGGATGAGAGGAGATGGGGAGATAAACAGGGAGATGAGGAGATGAAGAATCAGTGAGGCGCCAACCGGATAACCAGCGCCTCTTCATATTTCATCTCCTTATCTCCACTTCATCTCCCCATCTCCGTCAACCAAGCTCCCCGAACTAGCGATGCAGCCTGCCGGCGCAAAGGTGAGGACTCGCTGCGCTCGGCGCCCTACGGCTGCGGGAAAGATTCGCACGAAAGGAAAAGCGCAAAACCGAGAAATGAGGGTGGCTGGGGCAGAGCCTTGGCGATGCCCCGGTTGGTAAGTAGCCGGGGCATCGGCAAGCCTCTGCCCCAGCCACCACCAGAACGGTTTGCTCGCGTTTTGCAAAGTAATAGGCGATGCTGGTACGTCGCGGCGAGCCAAGATACGATTGTCTGCATGACCCCCGAACAGGCCAAAGCGTTTCTCGCCGAGCACGATGTTAAGTTCGTGCTGGCCCAGTTCGTCGATCTTCATGGCGTGGCCAAGGCCAAAGCGGTGCCGGTGGCGCATTTTGACGATGTGCTGGGCGAGGGGGTGGGCTTCGCCGGGTTTGCCGTGTGGGGGCTGGGCCAGGAACCGCACGAAGCCGACTACATGGCCGTCGGCGATCTGTCCACGCTCTCGTTGGTGCCGTGGCAGCCCGGCTACGCGCGCATCGTCTGCGACGGCATGGTGCTGGGCAAGCCGTGGCCGTTTGATACGCGCTATCTGCTGCGGCAGCAGATGCGCCGGCTGAATGAGCGCGGCTGGACGCTCAATGTCGGGCTGGAGCCGGAGTTTATGCTGCTGGCTCGCCGGCCCGATGGCTCGTTCACCATCGCCGACGGTAGCGATGCCCTCGATAAGCCGTGCTACGATTACAAGGGCCTTTCGCGCAGCCGAGCATTTATCGAGCGGCTGGTCGATTCGCTGCTGGCCGTGGGCATCGATGTCTACCAGGTCGATCACGAAGACGCCAACGGCCAATTCGAAGTCAATTTTACCTATGGCGACGCGCTGACTACCGTCGACCGCCTGGTGTTCTTTCGCATGGCGGCAGGCGAGATCGCGCGAGAGCTGGGCCTGATCTGCTCGTTCATGCCCAAGCCGCTGTCGAACCGCACTGGCAGCGGCATGCACATGCACCTCTCGCTGGCCGGCAGCGACCGCCAGAATCTGTTTTGCGATCCCGACGATCGCCGCGGGCTGAAACTTTCGGCCTTGGCGTACCACTTTCTCGGCGGATTGCTGGCGCACGCGCCGGCACTGGCGGCCTTTGCGGCGCCGTCGGTCAATTCGTACAAGCGGCTGGTAGTCGGGCGGACCTTTTCCGGATCGACCTGGGCGCCGGCGTATATCTCGTATGGCGCGCACAATCGCACGTCGATGGTGCGGGTGCCGCCGGGACGCATCGAATTGCGGTTGACCGACGCCTGTTGCAATCCATATCTGGCGAGCGCCGCCGTCATCGCCGCGGGGCTGGACGGCATCGATCGGCAGCTCGACCCCGGCGAGCCGCACAACGTGAACCATTACACGCTCTCGCCCGAAGAGCTGCGCGACCGCGGCATCCGGGTATTGCCGCAAAGCCTTCACGAGGCGCTCATGGCACTCGAGGCCGACGCTTTGTTCCGCGAGACATTGGGCGCCGCTTTCGTCAAAGAGTTTATCCGGCTAAAACAAATGGAGTGGGTCGAGTACCATCGGCACGTGTCGGATTGGGAGCTAAAAAGGTATTTGGAGTTTTTTTAAGCAATGGGTGGCGGCGGTTGGTAGGGTGGGCATCGCCCACAAGGAAGGCTGTGCGGACCGCCACGATCGGGGCTTGCCCCCGTCGAGCGATGATTGACTGCTAGACGCGTCGCCGCCATAACCTCCCCTTCCCGTTTCGCGTGGCGGCTGCCGCCG
>DASVHB010000178.1:0-3481 GCA_036379195.1 Pirellulales bacterium | reverse complement strand
CGCGCCCACCCAAGAGATGAACTTTGTCGGCCTCGAAGATGAAGTGGTCATTATCCTGTTGCGCAAACTGCCCTTGCGGCGCCATTCCCGCCTCGCGGTCGACAGCGGCGCCCCGAGCCGCCTCAGCCTTTGGCCGCGGGGCGACGCGCTTCAGATCGAGCCGGCCCGCCAACAGCAGCTTGGAGCGCTGGTCTTCCGAAAGAGCGCAGGCCGCGGCTGTCTCGTCCACTAGTAACTCCAAATAGTTCGCGGGCTGCACCGCTGCGTTGAAAGGCTGAAGCGGCGCGATCCATTGCTGCCCGGCCTTGGCGTTGAGCTGGACTCGCTGCATGACGATCGCCTGCCGTCCCATGCCGCCCATAACGTTCAATTTCACCGCCGCCGGAGGCCGGTCCAATCGTCGCACGCGGGGGCCCCCAGCCGGGGCGACTTGCGCCCCCGGTTCGCTCAAAGACTTCAAGGCCGCCTGCTGCGCGGGACGCAGGATGTCGGCCAGCTTCGTCTTGGGCAAGACGAGCCGAGCGCTGTGCAACATCTCGGCGGCGTGCGGCGAACCGGCCAGGATGGGATTGCGATCCGACGCCACCGGCACCGTCCAGGCTGCATCGAGCAACTCGCCAACGGCCTCGCGTTGCGGCGTACTGAGCAGCAGCGCCTCGTCAAGCACCAGCAATGCCGCCAGCCGTGAGGCGGCGAGCGCACGTTGGCGGCGCAGTCCGTCGGCTTCGTCAAGCCTGGCCCGCGCGGTTTCGGGCAGAGTCTCCGCCGTCGCGCGCCGCAGTTCATCGCGGGCCGCCTGGGCAGGGTTGGTCAGGAACTCGCTGCTCACGCCCGCCGGCACCGCCACCGCGTTGCCGTTGACGATCACCACTACCTGTTGCGGCACCATTCCTCCGCCCGCCATTCGTAGTCCGCCCATTGCCCGGCCCGCCATTCCTTGACCCGCCCGGGTGGTCAATGCCTTGGCAAGCTCCGTTTGAGCGCGTTCGGCGATCGCCGCGGATTGTTTTAGCAGCTCCGCCGCTTGGTCGACCGTCAGACCGCACGTGCGTTCGATAAAACGAGTTTCCAGATCGAGACGCTCGCGGAAAGGGCGGAGGTAGGTTTTGGCCTGATCGAAGGAGGCGTCAAGCTGCCGCACGACCTTGATGGCAGTCGCCCGGTTGGCATCAGCTTTCGCACGCGCTTTCGCAGCTTTTCGAGCTTGCGTCTTGGCCTCTGCGTTCGCCTTGGCCGCCGCTTGGGCGGGGTCGATGTCTTTCGATGGTGGGGCCGGAGCACCGGCGATCCAGCCACTCATGAAGGCAAGCAGAGCAAGCTGAATGAATTCCATGACTACGCTCGAAGCAGCAAGTTGCGAAATGCTCTATACGGTCGACTCGGATATCGGCGGAAAAACTCCTTCCCTGATAAGCGCCATCCGATGCAGCACACGGTGAGGGAGGTTGATTGCCAGAACGTCGACCGTGGCTCGACCGACCGGCGTAAGCCCAATGAGCAGCGGTCCATCCCACCGAAAATGTGCGCTCCACTGATCGTTTCGCGGGTGAAACAGCCGCGTCACTTGTCTTGTTGCTGGGTCAAGACCGGCAATATTCGGTCCTTTGTGGTTATTGCAAGAGAAACAAGCGAGCGCAAGATTCTCAAGGGTCGTTGGGCCGTGGTGTTTTTCGGCAATCACGTGATCCACCTCGTGCCCCGCATCGATCAGCGCTTGCGGCATCTGGCAATACTCGCAACGCATGCCTGCGCGCAGCCAAACGTGCTCGCGAAGCAGACGTTCCATCCATCATCGCCCCAACTCGTGTAAGCGACTTCGCGCCTTTGACTTGACTACCCCCAGGAAACTGCTGATGCGTTCATACGCGGCGACTTCGAGTTGCTCGTTGGGCGAAAGAGTTCCCGCGCGCGCTTTGGCGGCGAGCTCGCTCATACGCCGATTGTCGGCATCGGGAAATCCCCATTGCAAGAGCTGCGCTGCCACGTCGGCAGACAGATTCCCACTGTCCGGCGCGATCACTCGCGCTAAGATGGCTGATTCCGTGCTCGCATGGTCAATTGCTTGAATGCTCATACCCGCATCTTACCACGAAGATATCGACCTCTGTCACTCCATCCGCCGGGGCATCGCCCAGGTTCTGCCCCAGCCACCGGATGAACAGCCCAACCATGCCTCAACTTTTCCTTTCGTGTGATTCGTGTGCTTCGTGGTTTCTCGTCCCCAGTTCCCACGCCTCAGCGCAGCTCCGGGCGTTGCTCCAACTGGTTAAAGTACTCGTCCAGGCCGGCGCGGAACTCTTCGGGCAACGTGCGGCCCGCCTCGCCCGACGACTGCGAGACTTCGCGCTCGTCGGCGTGGGCCTTTTCGTTGGCGCCGCTGCCCAGCAAGGCCAGGGCCGGCTGCTGGGCGGGGTCTTCGGCGCCGCCACCGCCGGGCGTGCTGCCGCCACCGCCCCCGCCCGCCTTGGGATTCACCCGCTTGGCCGCCAGCAATAGCTCGATCGCTTCGGTTTCGGCGGCGATGGCCGGCGGGCCGGTATTGGGCTGGGCCAAAATGCCCGCCGCCTCGGCCATCACCTGGCTCACGACGGTCATCAGGCCGATCTCGCGGCCAAACTCCAGCTCGCCGTTGGGCAATTCGCGCATGCGGTCGGCCACGTCGTCGACGCGCACGCGCAGGCTGTCTTGCACTTCGGCCAACTCGATGGCCAGCTCGTCGTGTTCGCGGGGGTGAATAGCGGGCCGCGTTTGTTCGGCCACGCGCGTCTCTTCACGCAGGTTGATTTCGGCTTCCAGAATTTGCATGACTTCCAGCACCAGCGAAGGCGGCAAACTGCCGCGACCCTTGCCGCCCGGTCACGTACCGCCGGAAGCCGGATCGACCAGATCTTCGGCCCAGCGGTCGAGCGTGTCAGACCAGTATTCGCACTGGGCGATGGAGAGGCCGGTTTCCTTCGGCAGGTCGTCGCCGATTTGCCGCAGCTTGCCGATGGCGTCGAGCTGCCGCATTTCGTCGAGCACCAACTTGAACTTGGTGAGCCGGCGCCGCTCGTAATAGGCTTTCATGTCTTCGCCGATGGTGCCCACGGTCTCCGAGAGCCGGGTTTGCCGCTCGGAAAGATCGTGCAGCAGCTTGCGTGTGGCCAAGGTAATGTGGACCGACAGCGCGCCGAACTCGCCGGTGGCCCGCTCGCTCAGGTCGTTGGCCACGGCGGTCTCTTTGCGGGCGGCCGCCTTGAGCCGTTTGAGGAACGTGCTGCCTTCCAGGTTGGCCAGAATGCGGCCCAGCTCGTCGGCCACTTTGGCAAACTCGGCCAGCAGGTCTTCTTGCTGCCGCACCGCTTCTTCGACTTTGCCGCCGGCGGGGCACGACTCGTTGCCGCCCTTTACGCCGCCCATGAGCGTGGTCACCGGCAGGCTAAGGCTCGGCGAGCCGCCCTTGGGAGGCGTGCTTTCTTCGCCCGCTTTGGGTTTTTGCGAT
>DASVHB010000177.1:0-2763 GCA_036379195.1 Pirellulales bacterium | reverse complement strand
CACTGCCAACCGCCGGCAGGTAACAATGGCTTGTTTCAGCCAAACTTAGATCAAAGTTGCGGGGACAGGATTTGAACCTGCGACCTCGAGGTTATGAGCCTCGCGAGCTACCGGGCTGCTCCACCCCGCGTCAGTTGTATTGTGATTATAGCACCGAATCCTCGTTCGTCTAGTTGTCTTTTGGCAAAAATCACTAGGCGATTTCCTTGAACTGAATGTCGTGCAGGCGGCCGTAAAGGGCGCAGCGGCGGAGCAATTCCTCATGCGAGCCGACGTCGAGAATGCGGCCCGCCTCCATCACCACAATCCGATCGGCCAAAGTCAACGTGCCCATGCGGTGCGTGATGAGCACCGTGGTGCGATTGCGCACAAATTGTTCCAACACCTGCTGAATGACTTGTTCGCTTTCCAGATCGACCTGGCTGGTGGCCTCGTCCAGGATCAAGAGCGGCGGATCTCGCAGAATGGCCCGCGCCAAGGCGATACGCTGCCGTTGTCCGCCTGAAAGCACGCTGCCGCGCGGCCCTACCACCGTGCGATAGCCGTTTTCCAACTTCTCTTCGATAAAGCGGTGCGCGTGCGCCCGCTCCGCCGCGCGCAGCACGTCCTCGCGGCTGGCCCAGGGGCTGCCGTAGCGTATGTTCGCCAAAACCGTGTCGTCAAAAAGCAGCGTTTCTTGCGTCACCAGCCCGATTTGGCCGCGCAGCTCGCGAAGCCGCACCTCGCGCAGGTCGATGCCGTCGAGCCGTACGCTGCCCGACACTGGATCGAAAAAACGCGGAATCAGGTTGGCCAGCGTACTCTTTCCGCAGCCATTGGGGCCGACAATGGCGATCGTCTCGCCAAACTCGACGCGCAGACTGACGTCGTCCAGCACTTTTTGCGACGGCTGGTAATGAAAGTTGACACGATCGAAAACCAACTCGCGGCGGTGCCTCGGCAACGACCGCGGTCGCCGCGCATCGACGATGGTCGGCGCGCGATCGAGCAATTGATAGATTCGATCGGCCGCCGCCGCCGCGCGCTGCAGGCGGCTGAACACCTCCGACAGCTTCCGGGCCGGGTCGCTCACTCCGGCCAGCAGCCCGTAAAACAAGAGCAGCCCCTCGAAGGTCGGCGGCTGCCGGCCCATGGGAATGCCGAAGAGGTTGTTCTTGTGCTCCAGCACCATATAGGCCCCGGCCAGCAGCGCCACGCAAACGGTGATCATGCCCATAACTTCGGTGGCGGGCCGCGTGAGCGAGTCGTAACGGGCGATGCGCATCGCTTTTTTGAGATATTTTTTGCTGACCTGGTGAAACCGCCAACGCTCGCTGCGTTCCATGGTGAACGCTTTGACCGCTTTTATGCCTTGGAAGGTTTCTTCGAGAATGTTGTAAATCTGCGACATTTCCTCCATCGCCTTGCGGTTGGCTCGCTTCAGGGTTTTGGCCAACCAGCGAATCAGAAAGGCCGAAACGGGCGCGATGATGAGCGAGAGCAAGAGCAATTGCCAGCAGACGCAGGCGGCGCCGATGAGGCAGGCCAGCATTTTAAGCGGCTCGCGAATGAGTTTGCCAAAACAATCATTGATGCCATGCGAGACGCCCTCCATATCGAAGGTGAAGCGGCTCATCAGTTCGCTGGTGCTTTCCGTGGTGAAAGTGGCCAGATCCATGCGAAGCGTGCGGCGATAGAACTCCTTGCGCAGGTTGAACACCACGCGCTGCGCCAGCCGCGCCACCAGAATTTGCTGGGCGATGAAGAACAGGCTTTTGATGATCGTGCCGGCCAACAGGGCGCCCACCACCAACAGCAGCGTCGAAAACGCATCGGCCGGCATGTAGGGGTAAATGACATGCTCGGCGAACCAGCGATACCGCCGGCCGTCGCGCTCTTCCAACAGCGCCGACTGCTCGGCATGCCGCTGCTTGGCGGCGAGCGCGTCGCGTTGGGTCGGGGCCGCCGCGGCCAGTTCGCGCGCAAGCTGCTCCGCTTCTTCGCGATAGTGGTCGGCGCGGGTCTTCGATTGCGCGATGGCGTCGTCGGCCCATTGTCGTAGCGAGCGGCCCTTGGTGGTCAGATCGACCATCGGGTAAACGGCGCTGATGTTGCCACCCCAAAGCAGGGCCACAGCCAACGCGCAAACGACCGAAGCCGCCAGCGTGAAAGGGTATCGCAGCGCCAATCGCAGCGTTCTGCCAAAGTTGTTCATCCCGGTTGCATCCAATAACGGCCGGCGCCGCGTTAGGCGCGTAAGATGGGGTATTCGCGACGGGAGGCTAGCAGATTTCAGCCCTCCGGCCAAGGCGGATTATGGCCTGTTATCGGTTCTTCTGTCGAGCGGCCAATTCGGCTACGAAACGCTCATGCTCAGGCGATCGCAAGCCGTCTTGCAAACGGTCGAGAACCTGCCGCAAGTTGCCCGCCAGCAGCGCCTCTCCATCCAGCCAAAGGCCGGGAAAAACACGCGATCGCCAAAGTCCGTCGGCGTCGGGCGAGAATATCTGGTAGCGACCGTTGACGAGCGTGTGCCAGCGAATCTGCCGCTCAAAGGTCACGACGGCCAGATACTCCGGCATGCCCGCTGACTGATAGAGCCGGTACTTGTGGCTCAAATCATACGACGCGGTCGTCACACAAACCTCGGCAAGTAGCTCCGGAACTCCATGCAGATAGCGGTCTTCGCTGATCTTAATGTCCGGCCATTCCCGTGGCAAATCGCTGTTTCACGCTGTCGCGACAAAGCACGATCAGCGTGTAAACGCTCAACGCTGTGCCAAA
>DASVHB010000176.1:0-3361 GCA_036379195.1 Pirellulales bacterium | reverse complement strand
TGCGGCCATCCTGCGGTCGCCGCAACGGCTCGAACACCGCGGCCAGCCGCGCATAATCGCGCTGACTGAAAGGCTCAAACTTATGATCGTGGCAGCGGGCGCATTTCACCGTTTGGGCCATAAAGACCGCCGAGGTGGCGCCCACGATATCGTCGAGCTGGTCGTAGCGGTCGATCACCGGGTCGGCAGGCTCATCGTCCCAGGGCCCCAGCCGCAAAAACGTGGTGGCGATTTGCATGGCGGCGTTCGAGCCGTCAAGCTCATCGCCGGCCAATTGCTGACGGACAAATTCATCGTACGGCATGTCGTCGTTGAACGCTTGGATGACCCAATCGCGATAGCGCCACACGCTAGGCTTGGCACCGTCGCGTTCGTAGCCGTTCGATTCGGCGTAGCGGACCACGTCGAGCCAATGCCGGCCCCAGCGTTCGCCATATTCGGGCCGGGCCAGCAATTCGTCGATGAGTCGGGCAAACGCCCGCGGCGACGTGTCGCTCAAAAACCGCTCTTGCTCCTCCGGCGTGGGCGGCAAGCCGATCAGATCGAAGTACGCCCGACGCACAAGCGTGCGTCGATCGGCCGGCGGGGCCGGCCGAATGCTGGCGTTTTCCAATTCGGCCAGTATGAAGGCATCGATTGGGTTTTGCACCCAGGCCGCATCCTTGACCGCAGGTGGCTCTGTCCGCCGCACCGGCTGGAAAGCCCAATGCTCGAGTTCCGACTCATCGAACTGAAACCGGCCATACGGTTCGTCGGCGCGCGCAGCGGCGAGCAGCAGCCCCGCAACAATGAACAGCCCCCAAGTTTTTGGCCGGTTCATACGCTGGCCCTCAGGAAGTCACGGCGGTGGATCGCAGGCGGGTGTGGGTAACGGCGGGCGGCGGCTGCGGCAGGACCTTGGCGATGCCTCGGCCGGCTTCCGAAATTTGCTCTGCGGCAGCCGCCTACAGTATAACGCTTTTAGCATACCACGGGGGGCTGGCACTTCACAACATCCCCGGATCACACGAGAGCCCCGGATCACACAGGCCAAGCATGACGACGAACCCTTGCTATCTTGTGCCGTGCGGCTGCGGCCGCGAGTTTGCCGAAGCATAATAAACAGGCGACATTATCCCGGGTCGTAGGACGCCGTAATCAGCATGACATCAACTCCGGGCAAACGCTTCGCGCAGCACTGCCAAGCTTTTAGGTACCGCGGTGGCTGGGTCTTCTTTGCCTTCATATTCCAACGACACGTAGCCGCGATAACCGTGCTCACGCATCAGAGCCGCGATGCGCGGATAATCGAGGTCGAGCGTATACCACTCTCCGCCGCCGTAATATGTCTTGGCCTGTAGCAACACGGTCAACGGTGCGAGACGTTCGAGCCGCTCGTAAGGGTCTTCCAAAAAATTGCCCGTGTCGAGCGTCACGCGCAGCCAGGGCGAATCGATCGCCTCGACAATGCGCAGTACGCCTTCGGGTGTGCGGCCCAGGCCCCAATGGTTTTCCAGCCCCAGCACCACGCCGCACTCGGCGGCCTTGGGCAGGCATTTTTCGAGGCTATCGATGACCCAGCCGAAACCATCATCGTCGGTGTAGCCGGGCAGGCGCGGCTCGATGCCGCGGGCCTTCATCAGGTCGTCAAAACTTTTGCTGGTGCCCCAGCGGCCCGTGTTGACGCGCATCGTGGGGATGCCCAGCCGATAGGCCAGCTCGATGCACTTCTGCGTGTGTTCGATGTTCTTTTGCCGCCGCTCGGCGTCGGGATAGAGAAAGCTCTGGTGCGTGGAAAAGCCGCACAGATCGAGCCCCAGAGCGAACGCCTGCCGCTTGAGACGTTGAAGGTAGTCGTTCGATTCATTGGCCATCTGCACGTGCAGGATCTCGACGCCGTCAAAACCCATTGCGGCCGCCTGGTCGATGCAGGTTTCGATGGGCGTCTTTTCGTCGCGGAAATGCCAGAAGGAATAGGTCGAGACCGCGATACGATTGGCCGGCGCGCGCGCGGGCGATTCTTCGGAAGCATCAGTGGCGGTCGCCGCCGACGAGCTGTTTGCCAGCAGCAAACCGGTCGTGGTCGAAGCCGCCAGTCGCTGGAGGAATTGGCGGCGCGAAGCGAGTGGAGGATTCATGGAACATGCGGCATAGGACGCAATATCTATCGCCGCATTGTACACCAGGAAGCGGCGTCGCTAAATGCACCGTCTCCTGATCGGCGACCGGGGCATCGCCAAGGCTCTGCCCCAGCCACCTGGGAAATCGGAAATCCAAAATCCAAACTCTAAAAATCCCTCAGTCGGTTTCCGCCGCCGCGGCTTCCGACGTCGTGCTGGGTTTGTTGGCCATTCGGGCGGAACGCTGATCGGCAATGCTCCGCGCCGCTTGCCGCAAGTCGGCAGGGCTGAGGCGACGTAGATTGCTCAGCTCCATCAGCGGCTTGAGCATCGTCGAAGCCCGTTCGACGGCAGGCTCGATCAACACGGCCTCGACCAGCCAACGGCGAATGCGGTCGAACGACTGCACTGATGTGACGAGCTGGTGCTCCAGATCGCCCAGCGTTTCCAGGGTTTCGACGGCATCGGCCAGATCGGAGGTGCGAGCCAGCACTTGATCTTTGATCGCCACCAGTCCGTCGAGCGAAGCACGGGCGGGCGCGACCGCTTCGCCTTCTGTTTGCAATTGCTGGCGAAGGTCGGCCAGGCCGCCCAGCGCGGCACGCGCCTCGTCGATTTGCGCGGGATCGTTGCCGCAGAGGATTTCGTCTTTCAGAGCGGCCAAGCCGCGGCCCACCGCGCGTGCCTGATCGACATCGCTGGCCGCGCGCAGCAGCCGTTGCTGCGTGCCGACCAGCTTGCTGGCGACTTCTTCGGCGCGATCGGCCTCTTCACCGGCCGCCAGCGAACGCGTCTTGAGTTCGGCAAGCCCTTCGATGGCGCGGCGCGCTTCGCCCACTTCGTCGGCCTCAGACAAAACAAGCCTGTGCAGCCGGATGATTTCGCTCAGGGTTTGTTGAGCGGAAGTGATCGAGTGGTATTGGGCGATGATTTTATCTTGCAGTTCACTCAGCGCGTCGATGGCCTGTTGCACGTCGGCCGTTTGCGCGCTGACGTCTAACGCGCCGCTGCGCAGCTCGTCGAGCGAGGCCAGCGACCGCTTCGCGTCGGCGGTGATGGTGTGCTGCGAGATCAGCTCAGAGTGCAACGATTCGATCTGTTTCAGCGACTCGGCGGCTGCCTGGGCGCGGCGGCCTTGCTCGGTAAGGGCCGACAGCAAATCGTTGGCCTGCGTCGCCCGGCCGCGCTTCGAAACCAGCCGGTTCATGTTGCGTTCGAGCGAAGCGATCTGGTTTTCGAGCTGCGTCAGTTGCCCGGCGATC
>DASVHB010000175.1:0-3508 GCA_036379195.1 Pirellulales bacterium | reverse complement strand
CGACAGCACGTCGCGCCGCTGCTGCAACACTCCTTCCAGCCCGCAGCCGAGCGAAGAGTTTTGAATCTCTTCGGCATACCGTGGACTGACGGTGTTGATGGCGTCGGCGAAGACCAGGCCGGTTTTCATCAGGTTGAGCTTGCCGTAGAACTCCATCTGGTGCCAATTGAAATACTTCCAATCGAGCCCGGTGAGCAGCATGTCCCAATGCCAGAACGTGCCCTGATACGCCAGGTTGTGGATGGTGAACAGCGAGGCGATTTGTTCAAAACCGGGCAGGCCGCGGTAGATGGTCTTCAAGTACGCGGGAATCAGGCCGGTTTGCCAATCGTGGGCGTGCACCACATCGATGCGCAGCGAGAGCTGCCTCACCGCTTCGAGCACCGCCCGGCAGAAGAAGACAAACCGCTCGCAGTTGTCGACATAATCTGAGCCGTTGACGCCGTAGAGTTCGTCGCGCAGGTAGTATTCGTCTTGCTTGATGAAATAGACATCGACCTGGCTGTCGGGCAGGCGGCTTTTGAGCAGTGTGCCCTCGACCGTTTTGCTGCCGATGGGCACGCTGACGCGAACATGCGTGGGTTCGATCGCCTGCCCCCCGCCCAGCGCCCCGCGATAGCCCGGCAAAAACACGACCGCGCGATGCCCCAGCCGCTCCAGCGCAGCCGGCAGCGCGGCAACCACGTCGGCCAAGCCGCCGGTCTTGGCGAAGGGCACCGCTTCGCTAGCCGCCAACAAGATATTCATTCCTCGCACTAGCCTCCGGCCGCGAAATCAATCTCATCTCAGAAAGTTAAAACTTCGGCCTCCCGGCAGCTCTAGTTTAGCTGAATTACCCTTTGTGAACCATCGCTACAGTCCTTCCTGCCGTTGCCCATTCAGGTCCGTTACACGCGCCACGATCCGCAGAACCCCTGCCTTCCGATGTGGCGAATTTGCCACAGGCGCTATCCTGTTCTATGGATTGCATACCGTGGATTGCGTTGAGGCCGAGTTTCGCGTCCGGACAGGCTGCCACACGCTGTGTTTTTTACCGTCACTGCCATTATCGTTTCGGCCGTCCAGATTCTGGTCGGCGTGGCCCTCGGCTTTTGGCTGCGCCGAGACCGCGCCGGCACGGATTCGGGGCAGCCTACGCAGCGCGGCGAGCTCGACGGTCTGCGCACCACGACGCACGACCTGGTACACGATGTGGCACGACACACGGCCCGCGTCGAGCAATCGAATCGCGCGTTGGCCTCCTTGCCCGACGGCGCTCAGGCGATTGGCCCGGCCACCGAACTGCTGAAAGCCAACCATCAGCTTCAAGAGGAGTTGGCAACGGCGCAGGTGCAGCTCGAACAGCAAGCTGTCGCCATCGAAGAGCGTCTGGCCGACGTGCGGTTCGACGTGCTCACCGGCCTGCCGAATCGCTTGCCGTTCGATGACGAATTGGCGCGCCGAGTAAACGACGCCGTTCGCCGCAAAAAGCCGCTCTCGCTGGTCATGCTCGACGTCGACCGTCTGGGCGACCTGAATGGGCAACACGGGCGCGACACCGGCGACCGGGCACTTAAAGAAATCGCCGCCGCGCTGAACGATTGCGCCCGCGGTTTCGATCTCTTGGTCCGTTTTGCCGACGATCAATTCGCGGTCACGCTGCCAGGGGCCGGCGCCGAGCAGGCGCAACGCATCGCCGAGCGGATGCGAACGGCAGTCGCGGCCCGCGTCATTAAGTTCGGCGACTCGGAATTGCGAGCGACCGTAAGCGTCGGCGCCGCCACGCTTCGATCTGGTGAAGGCGGAGCAGACCTGATTAGTCGAGCCGAAGCCGCTCTGAAGGCCTCGAAGCGAGGCGATCGCAATTGCGGCCACTACCACGACGGCGAAACGTGTCAGCCGATCGCGCCGCAGGATTCCTTCGATGAGAGCGCGGCAGATGGGAGCGCTGGATTGCCGGAAGAAGCGCTGGCCGATGCCACTCCTGCCTCGAACCGCCGCCGCGCCGCGCGGCGTTCGTTCGATTACCGGCAGTTTGTGGCGCCCTACAACGGCGGCTCGCTGCCCAGCAAAGCCACCTTCCGCGAAGTGGCGTGTCAGGACATTTCAGCCACGGGTTTCTCTTTTTATTCGTCGCAATTGCCCGACTTCGACTCGTTGGTTGTGGCGCTGGGTGTGGCGCCCAACCTGACTTACATGTCGGCCCGAATTGTGAATCGCGCCCAGGTGGCCGACGATCCCGCGCCGATGTATCGGATTGGCTGCCGGTTTTCCGGGCGCGTCCAATAGCCGCGTCGCAGATTCGCGAAACATCACCGGCGCGTTGCCTAATCGGTTACGAATAGATCAGATACCGCCGCAAAAACTCATCGACGGTGTTGTAAAAATGCTCGATCGTCTCGCGCTTTCGCCAGCCGTGCCCTTCGCCCTCATACACATGATAAATGTGCGGCGTGCCGTTGCGGCGCAGGGCCTCGACAATTGAATCGGATTGTTCTTTGGGTACCACCTGGTCGATATCGCCCTGAAACACCGCCAGCGGACGGCGGATGCTGCTGGCGTGAAACACCGGCGAGCGGGCGCGATACACCGCCGCCGCTTCGGGCAGTGGACCTAGCATGGTGTCGAGATAGCGGCTCTCGAATTTGTGCGTATCGGCCGCCAGGTTGAACTGATTGGCCACACCATACAGCGAGATGCCCGCCGTAAACGCCTCGGGCTGCTCGACCATCGTCTGCAACACGGTGAAGCCGCCGGCGCTGCCGCCCATGATCGCGGTGCGCCGCGGGTCGATCTGGCCGGCGTCGGCCAGGTGCCGCATGCCGCTGACGGCGTCCTCGACATCGCAGATGCCCCAGGCGCCGCGCAGCTTAAGCATGTAGTCGCGTCCATAGCCGGTGCTGCCGCGATAGTTCACAAACAACACGGCGAATCCGCGCGTGGCGAGAAACTGCGCCTCGGCCCGCCAGCCGGCGCGCACTTGCGACGTCGGCCCGCCGTGAATCAGCACGATCAAGGGCGGCCGCCCCGCGCCTTGATACTCGACGCTGGCAGGGCGATAGAGCAGGCCATGCGCTTCTTCTCCACCCGCCGTGATCCAAGTGAGCGGCTCGCAATCGGCCAAGGCCTCGGGCGGCACGGCCTCGCCCGTCGCTCGGGCAATCACTTGCGTTTGATGTTTTTCAAAATCATGCACGACCACTCGCGGCGAGAGCTTGGGATGGCTGACCATCACGGCCACGCGATGACCCGCCGGCGCCGCCGCCACGCAGGCCACCTCGCTGTAATCGGCCAACTCTGCAATTGGCTCGCTGCTGCCGGTCGCCAGGTCGATCTTCGCCAAGCGCTGAAAGCCTCGCTGCCCCGCGGCCGCCGTCAGCCACTGGCCGCCGGCATCGATCGCATAGGTGCGCAGGCCCTGAACCCAGGCGGGAAGCGCATACTCGACGCCTTCCTCGCCCAGCCAGCGCTTCTGGTCGCTTGCCAATTCGTGCAGCATCAGCCGGCCAAAGCCGCTTTCGTCCGAGAC
>DASVHB010000174.1:0-5073 GCA_036379195.1 Pirellulales bacterium | reverse complement strand
GATCGCCGCCGCCGCGCCGCTGCTTGTTTATCGCGCCATCACGCAGCAGAAATACCGCCAGGGTTGGGCCCAAAAGCTATGGGGGCTGGCGCCGCGGCGAACCGGCGAGCGGCCGTGTATCTGGTTTCACGCGGTCAGTGTGGGCGAAGTCAATCTGCTCGCGCCGCTTTTGGCCGCGATCGCACGCCGCCATCCGCACTGGCAATGCGTCGTCTCGACGACCACCGCCACCGGCTTCGCCCTGGCACGCAAGAAGTATCCTGAGCTGGTCGTGTTTTACTGCCCGCTCGATTTCAGTTGGGCGGTGCAGGCGGCCCTGCGGCGCATCCGGCCGAACTGCCTGGTGCTCACCGAGCTGGAGCTGTGGCCCAATCTGATCGCGGCGGCGCGTCGGCACGGCGCCCGCGTGGCGATCGTCAACGGGCGGCTGAGCGAACACAGCTTTCGCGGCTACCGTCGCGTGCGTTGGTTCGCCGCCTCCATGCTCGGGCGGCTCGATTCGATCCTGGCGCAAAACCAGGAATACGCCGAGCGTTTTCTCGCCCTGGGTGCGCCGGCGTCGCGCGTGCATGTCACTGGTTCGCTCAAGTTCGACGGCGCCCAAACCGACCGAGCCAATGCCGCCACGCTACGGCTGCGGCAATTAGCTGGCATCGCCGATGACGATGTGGTGTTTCTGGCCGGCAGCACGCAGTCGGGCGAAGAAACCGCCGCTCTGGATGTGTATCGCAATTTTGCCCAAGAATACCCGCGGCTGCGGTTGATTCTGGTGCCGCGTCATCCCGAACGATTCAACGCCGTCGCGGAAGAGCTCGACCGCGCTGAGCTGCCGTGGCAGCGGCGCAGCCGTTTAGAGGCCGACGGCGTGGATGGCAACGCTCGCGTTCTTCTCGTCGATACGATTGGCGAATTGTGCGCCTGGTGGGGCGCGGCGCACATTGCCTTTGTGGGCGGCAGCCTTTCCAGTCGTGGCGGGCAGAACATGATCGAGCCGGCCGCGTATGGAGCGGCCGTTTGCTTCGGTCCCAACACCCGGAACTTTCGTGACATCGTGGCCATGTTGCTCGACCGCCAGGCGGCCGTCGTCGTGCCAGACGCCGGGGGGCTGGCCGCTTTTGTGCGCCGCTGCTTGGAAGAGCCGCGCTACGCCGAGCAACTAGGCCAGCGCGCCCAATCGCTGGTGGCCGATCAGCTTGGCGCCACGCGCCGCACGCTCGAGCTTTTGGAACCGCTGGTGGCGCCGCAGCGCCGTGAATCAGCGCTTGCCGCGTAGCATTGTCGTCTTTCGCTCCGCGAAAGCCGACTATAATCGCAGCGGCCGGCGGTTGGAGAGAGCCTGGGCTGCTCAACGTCTGGCTGGCAGCGGATCATAGCTTCGCGGGATCGGCGCCGTTCTTCAGTTGAAGCGAATCTACCACGACTATGGCTCTTTGCCGGAAGTCCCCTCGGGATCGAGGTTGCGGATCGCCGCCGCGATTCGCCCGGCCAGCTCGCCGATGGGTATATCGCGCGCCACCACCGTGCCATCAGCGCTAATGATCCAAAACGATGGCGCCGAAGTGACGGCAAACTCGCGCAGAACGGCGTTCTCTTCGCCCCACGAGCCCGAGGGGAGTTGCGGCCAGGCGATGCCTTCCTGCTCGACATAGTTGGCGGCGGTTTCCGCGGCATAGTCGAGATCGATGCCGACGAACGTGATTCGTCCATCGCGGCCATAGGTTTCGTAGAGTTGCTTGAGCGCCGGGGTCGCCGCCTTGCACGGTCCACACCAAGTGGCCCAGAAATCCAGCAGCACCAGCTTTCCGCGCAGCTTGGCGAGATCGAATGAGTCGCCGGACAAGGTCTTGCCCACTAAAGGCGGCGCCTGTTGGCCCGGCTGCGGCCCCGTCGCCAAGTCAAGCTCGATCGCGCCCAATTCGAGCGGCACGTCCGACGGCTTACTGGAAATCTGAAACTCGCCTCGCGCCTCCGCCACGTTCACCGGCAGTCCACAAGACTCGGGCGGCACCGGCGCGTGCACGTTCACCTCCAGCCGATAAGCTCTCGGCGCCAAGTCGTGGATGACAAACGAACCATCAGGTTTCAATTGAGCGACGTAATTGTCCCTGTCCTCTCGTTTTCGGCTGGCGTCCTCGGCCGGGTACGCAACCACCTGAGTACAGTGGATCCCCACTTCAAATTCGTCGCTAAAGCTTTCGATGTTCAAGCCATTCGGCTTTTTGAGTCTACCGGCCACGGCGCCGCCGGTTCCCCCGACGTTCACGTATACGGTCTCACCCGCCTGCGGCGCGACCCTCGTTTTGTGCGACGACAAGAGCGCGCGATTGTAAGCGATGCTAAAGGGCGTGGACGGCACAAAGTCGATCGTGAACGTGCCGTCAACATGGGTCCGTTGATACAGGTACCAGGAAATCTCGTCTCGTGCGGCGAGCCTCGGATCGAGCGGGGTTAGCGACACGTTTACCTCGCCGATTGGATCGTTTCCAGCAGACACGCGTCCCTCAATGCGACTCCACGCGGTAAGTTGAATCGCCGAGTGCTCGTCATGTTTGCTCAGACGTCGCTCCGCGTAGCCCGACTCATGCAGGACGACGATCAGTCCGTCATCGCGGCTGGCGGGCAACTCGAATCGCCCCTCGGCGTCTGTTTCCGCGAAGAGCTCAGGTCCGTACGTAAACTGAGTCATGAACCGGCCGTGCTGGATAAAGGCGATGCGTTTGGGTCCGACCCAGGCCACCGGGGCGTCCCGCGCCGGTTGGCCTTGCGGATCAACCACCATGCCAAGAATCGGCTCGCTTGGCTGCAAGCGGAGCGTGACCATGTCAGATTGATCGCCCACGGAGAGCGGCCCTATTTCCGCCGGTAGATAACCCTTGGCCATCACACGCACCGCGACTTTGGGAAAAGGCGGCAAAGCGAGAGATTCATCGAAACTAGTGACGAATCGGCCGTCGTCCGCCTGAACCTCTTCGGCCCGCCGGTGGCTGAACACCATGTCATCGCTATGAGACCAGCGGCGCCCTTTGACCACGGTGAAGGTTTTGATCGGCTCGCCGGTTCGATCATCGAGCACCTGGCCGCGAAAGGTTGTGGGTCGCGGAATTCGCAAGGTATACGGCTCGCGGCGCGCCTGTACGCCGCTGAGCAACGTTTGAAGGAAGCCTTCTTTCGCATAGCTGAGCTCAAGCGTGCCTTGCCGGGGCAGCCCGCCCAACCGAAAGCGGCCCTCGTTGTCGGAACTGGTTTCACTTTGGCGCAAGGGAAACTTTGGACCGACATTCCACGCGCCCGCCGATACGGTAACGCCTGACACGGGATGTCCATCACCATCGACGATTTGCCCGTTGACTTCGCCGGGCGGAGACAACTCGATATCGACCGGCGGCGTCCGATCACTGACCTCAACCATAACGACCTGTGGCGCGTATCTTTCGTCGTAAATGGCCAGCCATTGACGCCCACCGGGCATGTTCCGCACGGCGAACGTGCCATCTTCGCGAGTGCGTGCGGTCGTCAAGTCGTCGTCAGGCTTATCCATATCCACATTGTAAGGCTGAGTCAGCACCAGCGCGTTGGCGACAGGATTTCCGAGTGAGTCGCGCACTTTGCCATGCACCAACCGCCCCCGTTTCATCGTGATCACGGCGTTTTGGACGCGCAGGCGATCCTCAGGGGGAACCGATCGAGTAACCGGCACGCAAACGTAGTCGGTGTGGTAAAGCAATAGCTGGTCGGCCCGCAGATTGCTGGGCGCCCGGCCTTGCCAGCGTCCGTCGGGGCCGGTCTTGGCCTCCAGATTGTAACCGCCACTATCGCGGCCGCCCCAAAACTTGAGCCGCACGTTCTCGATCGGCTCCCCTTGCTCGCCCCGAACAATGCCGCCGATGACCACCTCTGACGCGGCCGTCTGGTCTTCTGCGATTACAGGCCGACTTCCCCAGGGAATCGCCAGAAATGCGAGACATGCCCAAGCTCGACGACGACTGGTGCGCAGCATAACTGGTCTCCTCGTGTGCCCCAGTTGGAACGAACCGCCTATCCGATTCTCGCCTCACCTGCCGAGCATTGCAACCGTGGTGTTGCGAGCAACGGTTTTCAATGGGCTGTGGCAAAGATCGCCGCGCTCGGCGCGCTCCACCGCGCAGACAGACGACCTAGGAAGGTCATCCTACGGCGTCAATTCTTCGTAGCGGGGTTCGATGCCGCCTCGCCCGGCCGATAGTCGGGGTTCGGCGTCGGCATGGCGGCGGCTACTTCTTTCCGCCAGCCGTGCAGCAACTCACGCATCTGGTCCACACGGTCGGGCATCGAACCGGCCAAATCGTGCCACTCGCTCAGATCTTCACGCACGTTGTACAGCTCAACTCGACCGTCTTCAAACCACTCGATCAGTTTATAATCGCCCACACGCACCGCGCCGCCAGGCGTTCCGCCCTGATGAATCGCAGGGCCTCGTCGGTTAAGCGATCGGTCAGAAATTCGCCCGGCGGGCCATCGCGTAGAGTCGGTATGCGATAGGGGCTGAAGTACGACGGCGGCGAGCCTTTAGCGCAGCCGCCGGCGTTGAAGTCGAAGCCCTGATCTTCCGGGTAAAATCCTTCGCCGCCCAGGTGCCATTTGCCGACGAAGCCGGTGGTGTAGCCCGACGCTTTGAGCGCTTCAGCGAGCGTGACTTCTTCCAGCGGCAACTCGTGCCGATAAGGCGCGGGGTTGAGCCTTCCGCTTCGCGCGCCGGCGATGAAGTTGGTCAACTGCAGACGAGCCGGGTATTTGCCGCACATGATGCTGGCTCGCGTGGGCGAGCAAACGTTGCAGGCGGCATAGGCTTGTGTGAAGCGCATGCCCGACTCCGCCAGGCGATCGAGGTGCGGCGTTTCATAAAACGTGCGGCCGTAGCAACCCAGATCGCGCCAGCCCAAGTCGTCGGCCAGAACGAATACAAAGTTGGGCGGCTTGTCGGCGGCACGCGCCTGCATCGAGCAAACCAACAGCGAAAGCAAAGCGACGATCGAACGCCAGCTCCATCGGCGGCTGGGCTGAGCGATACGCCACCAAACGCGACAACGCTTGCAA
>DASVHB010000173.1:0-5095 GCA_036379195.1 Pirellulales bacterium | reverse complement strand
GCGCGGCTGGGTCGATCTGCTCGTCAACGGCAGCTATTGGCTGGGCGCCGCGCTGGGCTCGCTATCGACGCTGGTCATCCTGAATCCGCGATTGCTGCACGTCGATTTCGGATGGCGCGTCGGCTTCGCGGTCGGGGCGGTTGTGGGGCTGGCCATCTTGCTACTGCGGCATTGGGTGCCCGAAAGCCCGCGCTGGCTGGTGCTGCACGGCTATCCGCGGCAGGCCGAGGAGGTGGTCGGTCAGATCGAACGCGAGATCGAGCAGCAAACCGGCGAGGCGCTGGAGCCTCCGCAAACAACGATCACCATTCACCCGCACCGGAGCTTTGGCTTCCGACGGATCGTGCGGGCCATGCTGGGCCAATACCGGCGGCGCTCGCTGTTGGCGTTGACGCTCATGGCCGCCCAGGCGTTTCTTTACAACGCCATCTTTCTGACCTATGCCCTGGTGCTCAAACAGTTCTACAACGTGCCGGGCGAGCACACGGGGCTGTACTTGCTTCCCTTCGCCGTGGGCAACTTCTTGGGAGTGCTTTGCCTCGGCTCGTTGTTCGACAGCATCGGCCGGCGAAAGATGATTACGCTCACGTTCGCCGTGGCCGGAGTGCTGCTGGCCATCACCAGCATTCTATTCGAGCGAAATCTGTTAAGCGCCACGGGCCAGACGGCGCTGTGGAGCGTCATCTTCTTTTTCGCCTCGGCCGCGTCGAGTGCGGCTTACCTGACGGTGAGCGAGACCTTTCCGTTGGAGGTTCGCGGGTTGGCGATCGCGCTGTTCTTTTCGATCGGCACCGGTGTGGGCGGCGTGGTGGCGCCCAGCCTGTTTGGATTTTTGATTGGCACCGAATCGCGCCAGTGGCTTTTGCTCGGCTACTTGATCGCGGCGGCATTGATGCTAACCGCGGCCACCGTCGAGTGGTTCATCGGCATCGACGCCGAACGCAAATCGTTGGAAGAAATCACCGAGCCGCTGTCGGTCGAGGAATAGGCGTAACCCGGATTAAACATCCATCCCCCCGAAGTGTCCGAACAACGGTCGTGTCACAGCAACCCGAAGCGCAAGCGAGGCAAAGTCGTAGCGCGTCCTCGCTTGCGCTTCGGGTTAGTTTGGGCTACTTTCGCGGAGCGAAAGGCGACTTTGGGAGGAGAGCTACAAATACTCGCGCCAGCCTTTTTCTTGCAGAAGCTTGACCACCTGGCGGATCGATTCTTCATCGTGCTTGTTGGCCACCAACGTGGCTTCAGGCGTGTGTACGATCACGCAGTCGCGCAGGCCCAAGGTCACAATCAAATGATCGTCGGGTCCGCGGACAATGGTGCCCGACGTGTTCACGCCCAGGTGCTTGCCCAAGATGGTGTTGCCATTTTCGTCGGCGCCGTGCAAGCGGGCCAGGGCCTGCCAGCTTCCCACGTCGTCCCAGGTGAATGGCGCCTCGATCACCACCACGTCGCGCGCGTGTTCCATGACGGCGTAGTCGATCGAAACGCCGCGAATGGCCGCGAACTCCCTTTGCAACACCGATTCGTAATCGGGCGTGCCAAAAGCCTGGGCGATTTGTTGCAAGTGCTCGTACATTTCGGGCTGGTGCGCGGCCAAGGCCCGCATGATGGTGGCCGCTTTCCAGACAAAGATGCCCGAGTTCCAATAAAACGATCCCGAATCGACATACCCTCGGGCCACGTCGGCTTTGGGCTTTTCGCGGAACTGACGGACTTGATAGGCGGCGAGCGATTCAAACCCGGCGGGCGGGGCGGCGAGCCGATCGCCGCGCTCGATGTATCCAAAAATCTCGGCGGGATACGTGGGGCGAATGCCGAACGTCACGATTCGCTCGGGGCTGGCGTCCACCAGCGCCGCCGCAAAGCGGATGGCCGCTTGAAAATCTTGCTCCGGCCGAATGACATGGTCTGACGGCATGACCACCATCGTGGCCTCGGGGTCGTCTTGCGACACGCGAATGGCCGCCAGCCCGATGCACGGCGCGGTGTCGCGCTTGCACGGTTCGCCTAGAATGGCGTCGCCGCTCAGCTCAGGCAGTTGCCGCGCGATCGGCTCGGCCAGCTTGACGTTGGTGGCAATCAAAACGCGCTGCGGCGGCACCAGCCCCTGGAGCCGATCGACCGTGGCCTGAATCATCGATCGGTCGCCCACAAAACGCAGCAATTGCTTAGGCTGCTGATCGCGGCTCTCCGGCCAGAAGCGAGTGCCGGAGCCACCGGCCATGATGACGGCGTGAAGCATGAAAGAGGGGTTGGGGGTTGGGGATTGGGGGTTGGGGGTTGGGGGTTGGGGGTTGGAGGTTGGAGGTTGGAGAGCGAGGCGTCCTCGTTTTGCTTACATGACCGAGCGCGCAAGCCGGGCACGCCATTGTCGCCTTTCGCTCCGCGAAACGAGCGCTACTTTCGCGGAGCGAAAGGCGACTATTTGAAATAGAGAGACTCTTTCACCTCGCCCGTGAGCTTAGCCTTTTGCCGGACCTCGTCGGCGTCGAGGGCAAATAGCGGACTGATTTCGACGGCCACACCGGGGGCGATGCGCGTGCCGGCGGCTTCGAGCCAGCGACGGTGCAGCGCGATCATCTGCGCTTGCACCCGTTCGGGTGAGTCGCGCTCGGCGCCCGGCGCGTTCTTGACCGGCGCGAAGCACGCCGCCTCGTCCACTTCCACCACCAACGGCTGACTGGCCACCGGCAGCAAGTCGAAAATGAACTGCTCGAACTTGATCGCGTTCGGCTCCGCCGGCTCGGTCAGCGCGCCGCGCTGGTCGACATAGGGCACTTTTTTTCGCGCCAGATGAAACGGTAGTTCGCCTTCGCCGCTGCTGGCCCGTGCGAGCAGCTCGACGCTGAACACGTGGATGGCGCAGTTCCCGGCCCACAGCTTCAGCGAGCCGTCGGGCAATCGCTGCCGCGCCGCGTCGTCAGGCAAGTCGCTGTATTCGATGATCCGCACTTGCCCGTCGACCGACACCACGTTGCCCACGCGGTCGAGCGGATGGTGCTTGGCGACCACCTGGGTCGATAGCTCAGAACCGGCCAGCGCATGATAGCCGATGAACTCCGCGTCGCAGATGCTGACCAACGGGTTATCGACCTGCATATAAAAGAGCTGCTCGATGCCGCGCCGCCGCAGATCGTCCAAGGCGCCGCTGCCGCGCAGGGCCGCCGGCATGCCGCCGTGCCCATCGGGACTGAGCGAAATGCAGCCCCGGCCCGCCAGCAGCACTTTTCCGGTCGCGGCATCGACCGCCGGCATCGTGCCCTGGCAAAAGACGGTCACGTCGGACTGGGGCAGACCAAATCGCCGGTGGACCTCGAGAAACGAGATCGTCTCTTCATGCGTTGCCGGGCTGGTCATCAGATACAGAGGTATCGAGACGCCATAACGGCGGCTGGCAGCCAGCGTCTTTTCCAGCAGAATCTGAAACAGGCTGGCCCCCGAGACGGGGCCGATGGAGTAACAGCCTTTGGGATGATCGAAGCCCAGCCGCGTGCCCTGTCCGCCGGCTACCAGCACCACGCCTACTTTGCCCGCACGCAGCAGTTCTTCACCGCGCCGCCGGGCCTCTAGGGCCGTGTGAGTGTTGCCGCGGCCATCAAGCCGGACGGCCCGAGGCGGCTCGGCCCGGCGTGCCAAAGCCGCCCAGTCGTGCTGCGCGGCTTGCGAGCGCAGTAACCGGTCGATCCGCGCAAAGTCGATGCCGCGAATCTGCCTTGCCAGCTTCTGACGCATTTCGGCGGATAATGAATTCCAACCTGCCAGCAAGTGCTCTTGGCCGAACGGCGCCAGCCGCTTCCGCAGGTCTTCGCCATCAGCGCTATCACGGCTTTCTGATCGATCGCCGGTCATACGAGCCATCCTTGGCCGATGGCGGCGCGCGCGAAATCGAAAATCCAAAATCGAAAATCCAAAATCGCGTCTCCCTTCATGTCAACGGTATCCTCAAACCGTCGTAGGCCAGTTGCATGCCCGGCGGCAGCGAGGCACACGTCGCCTCGTGCTCCAACTCGTGCGAGACGTGCGTAAACAGCGTCCGCCTGGGGCGCAGCCGCTGGGCCACTTCGACGGCCTCGGCCAGACTGAAATGCGTGGCGTGTGGTCGTGGCCGCAGCGCGTCGAGAATCAGCACGTCGAGCCCTTCGAGCAGCGGCCAGCTCTGCTCGGGAATGCCGTTGGTGTCGGTGCAGTAAGCCACGTTGCCAAAGCGAAAACCCAGCACATCGCACCGTCCGTGCCGCAAGCGGATGGGCGTTACCGCGGCGCCGAGCACGTTGAACGGCGCCGACGTGATTCGCACCAGCTCCAACTGCGGAATGGCGCCCGGGTGCAGCGCCGCGGCGTCTTGCTCGAAGGCGTAATCGAACGAGTGGCGAATGCGCCGATCGACTCGCTCTTCGCAATAGATGGGCAGCTTGTGGCCGAGATAAAACGGAAACAGCCGCAGGTCGTCCAGCCCAAACAAATGATCGGCGTGTTCGTGCGTGAACAACACCGCGTGGATGACTCCCAGCCGCTCGCGCAGCAGTTGGCTGCGCAGATCAGTGGGCGTATCGACGAGCAGGTTTCCTTCGGGCAGGCCGATGGCCAGCCCGCACCGCAGACGCTGATTGCGCGGGTTAGTACTTTGGCAGGTGGCGCAGCCGCAGCCAACCATGGGCACGCCCACCGAGGTGCCCGTGCCCAGAAAGACCAGCTCGCCTCGGATATCGCAGGATGGGAAGGTCGGCGGCACGATGGTAACGATGCAAAGATTACGGCAATCAGGATGCCGCATGTGCGGCCACATACTGTGCAATGTACGTTAACCGCCGGTCAACGAGAATCGCTTTCACCTCTTCGGGCGTGGGGCCTTTTGCGCGGCTAAGATAGCGAGCGTCGAGCGATGCGTTGTATAAATCGTTATAGGCTTCGTTCAATTGGCGGTTCGGAAAGTGCTTCTTGAGAGCAGTCTTTCGGTCGAAATGGCTCTTGCTATGGTGCCCGCGTTCGGCGAGCAGCCCCTCGATGAGTTCAACCGCGGTGTAGAAGGCAACCGTCGCCTGCCAGTCGGGAAACTCATTACTGATCTGCAACAAGAACCTCCGATGGCTGTCGG
>DASVHB010000172.1:0-7716 GCA_036379195.1 Pirellulales bacterium | reverse complement strand
GCGGCCTCCTTCGCGGGCGGATCGGAGGTCGCAGGTTTGTCGGCAGATTCGTCGGCCAGCACGCCGCGGCCAAGCAAAAGTCCGATCGCAAGTACCCAGAAATGGAATTGAGGTTTACGAGTCATTATCTTTCCCTCGTCAGATGGGCGTTCAACGCGCCAGTAAAAGCAATCAAAAAGTCTGAGTCATCAAATCGAGCGACTACGGAACGCGTGGGGTTGCCGTCGCGTATGGAATAGATCTCAACCCTGTCTTGATATAATTCCACGATTGAATTCGACCACGTCAATCGCTCCCATTGCGGTACGCGCCTCTTGAAGTTGGAAAGGACCTCGATGATGTCGCGTTCGCGTTGCGTATGCGGTCCATTGTTGCGAACCACAATGATGCCCGGGTGCTCGTGCGGTATATGCTCGGCTTGCTTGATCGGCAAGCGATGGTCGGTTGTAATCAATGCGGAATGCGATGGGAAAAACCGCCCGACAACCTCCGAGTCCTTCAGCGACTTGTTGCGCAAACGGTGTGGAAAGGTGCTGACCGAAACCTTTCCCTCCGCATCGCACAGTGCCTTCACTCGCTTGCTGGAAAAACATTCGTCAAATTGGACGTGAATCATTCTGCGAAGGGCCGGTCAAGGCGGATTGAAAGTCCTTCGATGATGTTTTTCAGTGATTGAAAGTCAATCTCAAGATTGTCAGCAATCGCCGAAAGGTTCGAGTTGTCGGCGATCTCAGCCAGCACCCGTGCCACAGAAATTCGGGTGCCGCGAACCACCGGCACGCCGCTGAGCACGTCGGGATCGATGTCGATGGAGTCATTCATAAGCTGGACCGCAATCGACAGCCGTTCCGCCAAGGCGTCGCCGTTTGATGATGTTGCGTGATCATCAATAGTATTCTGGTGCGATGAGTCGCGGTTCACGATTGCGGTTCCCTAAGGCTAGCGGGGTCGACCGATCCATCATTGACGCAATTCTAGGCTGTTTTTACACTTAAGGCAAGTTAACGAAGGAGTCGAGCCGGCCAATCAAACGTTCCAGTGGCGATTCGACACCCTCCAGCGAAGCCTGGAGGCAACCACGTCATGAAGGTCCTGCTCCGATGGAATTTCAGGGGTCTACTCTTCGCCTGCTCTTGCTCGTTGCCCATCCTGACGACGCCGAGTTTCACGCCGGTGGGTTGGCGGCCATTTATCGCCGGCGCGGGCATGGTGTGAAGGTGGTGACGCTGACCAATGGCGACGCCGGGCATCATAAAACTTCGGGGCCACCGCTGGCCGAGCGCCGCCGGCGCGAAGCGGAGGCCGCCGCGGCCGTGATCGGCGCGGAAGCCGAAGTGTGGAACCACCCCGACGGCCGCCTTGAACCGACGCTCGAGCTGCGCTGGCAAGTCGTGCGCGAGATACGCACGTTTCGCCCCGACCTGGTGCTGACGCACCGCACCAACGATTACCACCCCGATCACCGCGCGGTGGGCGACGTGGTGCGCGACGCTTGCTATCTGGTCACCGTGCCGGCGCTGGCGCCTGAGACGCCGGCGCTTGCTCGCGATCCAGTTGTGGCATTTCTGCCCGACCGGTTTACCAAGCCGGCGCCGCTGTCGGGCGACGTAGTGGTCGATGTGGACGAACACGTGGAGACGATCGTCGACATGCTGGCCTGCCATGCTTCGCAGTTTTTCGAGTGGCTGCCGTTCAATCGTGGCGTCGCCGAGCAGGTGCCCGAGGGCGAGGTCGCCCGGCGGCAATGGCTGCGCGATTGGTATCTCGGCTACGTTCGCCCTCAGGCCGACCGTTATCGCGACGCCTTGGTGGCGCGGTATGGCGACAAGCGCGGCCGGCAGATCGAATATGCCGAAGTGTTTGAAATCAGCGAATACGCGGCGCCGCTCACCGCCGATTTGCGACAGCGCCTGTTTCCGGAATGAGCCTGCCTGACGAACACCAAATTCTCAGCCGCTATTTGGTCGGCATCGATCTGGGCACGACCAACTCGGCCGTGGCGTATGTCGACACGTCGGAATCGTCGCCGCGGGTGGGCGCCTTCGCGGTGCCGCAGCTCGTGGCGCCGGCCGAGGTCGAAGCACGCGAAACGCTGCCCTCGTTCCATTACGAGGCGGCGTCGGGCGAGTTTGCCGCCGGAGCTTTGGCTTTGCCGTGGAGCGAGCGAGACCGCGACTACGCCGTCGGATTTTTTGCCCGCGATCATGGCGCGAGCGTGCCGGGCCGCTTGATCGCCTCGGCCAAGTCGTGGCTCTGCCATCCGGGCGTCGATCGGACGGCGCAACTGTTGCCCTGGCACGGGGCGCCCGACATCGAGCGGCTCTCGCCCGTCGAGGCCAGCGCTCGCTATCTTGCGCACATCCGCGGCGCCTGGGACGCTCGGTTTCCGAAGGCCCCGCTGGCCGAGCAAGACGTGGTGTTGACGCTGCCAGCGTCGTTTGACGAGGTTGCCCGTGAGCTGACGGTGCGGGCGGCGCGAATGGCGGGCTTGCCGCGGGTCGTGCTGATCGAAGAACCGCAGGCGGCCTTCTATGCCTGGATCGAAGCCCAGGGCGACCGCTGGCAAGAGCAGGTGTCGCCGGGTCAGAAGATTCTCGTTTGTGACATTGGCGGCGGCACGTCCGATTTTACGCTGATTCGCGTCCGCCGCGGCGAAGGAGGTAAAGTGCGTTTCCATCGCGTGGCCGTGGGCGAGCACCTGATTCTGGGCGGCGACAATCTAGACCTGGCTTTGGCCCACGCCACCGAACGCAAGCTCGCTGGCGACGACAAGCTGGAGCCGCGGCAATGGGCCGTGCTGGTCCGCACTTGCCGCCGCGTGAAAGAGACGCTGCTGGGCGAGGGTGCGCCCGAAAGGCTGACGGTCAACCTGCCCGGCAGCGGAGCGAAGTTGATCGGCGGCGGATTGCAGGTCGAAGTGACGCGGGCCGAAGTCGAGCAGGTATTGCTGGAGGGCTTTTTGCCGCGTGTGGCGATCGACGATAAACCGGCGGCGCGGCGCAGCGGTTTTCAAGAGTTTGGGCTGCCCTTCGCCCCCGACCCAGCCATCACCAAATATCTGGCGGCGTTTCTGTCGGTTCATCGGCAGGTGGCGATCGACGACGACGCTGCGCCGAGCAATCACGATCCCGCGCGGCCCGACCTGGTGTTGTTCAACGGCGGCTTCTTTGCTTCGCCGTTGCTGCGGAGGCGGCTGCTGGAGGTGCTCAGTTCGTGGTTTGCTCAAGACGATCAACCCTGGCAGTTGCAGGTGTTGGAAAACGCGCGGCTCGACCTGGCGGTGTCGCACGGAGCGGCCTATTACGGGCTGGTGCGCCGCGGTCTGGGCGTACGCATCTCGGCGGGCCTGGCGCGCACCTATTACATCGGCATCGAAAGCGCCGGTGGTTCGCCATCGGCCATTTGCCTGTTGCCCGCCGGCGCCGAAGAAGGAACGGAGATCGAGTTGTCCCAGCAACGCTTCGAGCTGGCCATTCGGCAGCCGGTCGAGTTTCCGATTTATGTTTCGAGCACGCGGCTGACCGATCGGCCGGGCGATTTGCTGCCGGTCGATGCCGAGCAAATGACGGCGCTGCCGCCGATTCGCACGGTGCTCGATGCCGGCAAAAAGGGGGCGAGCGGTTTGGTTTCCGTCGAGCTGCACGCCCGGCTAACCGAGATCGGCACGCTCGATCTGTGGTGCGGCGAGGCCGAGGGCCGCCGCACGTGGCGATTGCAGTTCGATGTTCGCTCCGCTACACAAACCGACCGCGAGGCCCACAGCGGCACGGGCGAGGCCGAGGGGGTTTTCGACGAGACAATCGCCGAAGCATGCCGGCAGGTGATCCGCGATGTTTTCTTGCCGAGCAAACGATCGGACGCGCCGCCGCCGGCCAGTCTGGTGAAGCGATTGGAAGAGGTCACCGATCTCAAACGCCGCGATTGGCCGATGACGCTGTTGCGCAGCTTTTGGGAAACGCTGGTCGAGACGGAGGCTGGCCGCCGTCGCTCTGCCGAGCACGAGCTGCGCTGGCTTTATCTGCTGGGTTTTTCGCTGCGGCCTGGCTATGGATTGGCGGTCGACGATTGGCGAGTGGCGCACACCTGGAAGCTTTTGCAGGGCAAGCGGGCTCATCACACGCCGGCCTGCCGCGTCGAGTGGCTCATCCTGTGGCGTCGCATCGCGGGCGGGCTGAACGCGGGGCAACAAAAAGCCCTGGCCGAGCCGCTGCTGGCGGCCTTACGCCCATCGAACCGGCCCAACATGCGCAAGCCCGAGCTAGGCGCCAGCGCGCACGAAGTCGCCGAAGCGTGGCGGCTGCTCGGCTCGCTAGAGCTGCTGCCGGTGCCGGCAAAAGTTGAGTTGGGCGATCTGCTGTTGCCGCTGGCCGAGCGCGAAAAAGTTGGCGCCGTGCGCGACGCGGCCCTCTGGGCGTTAGGCCGTCTGGGCGCGCGTGTGCCGATGTGTGGCCCGCTGAATACTGTCGCGCCGCCTGACGTGGCCGCGCGTTGGCTGGATCGTTTGATCGCTGCGGCGTTGCCGGAGGAAGCGATCGCGTTTTCGATTGTGCAGCTTGCCCGCCGCACCGACGACCGTTATCGCGACGTGCCGGAAACCATGCGCCAGCGGGCGTTGGCATGGCTCGACCGGCGCGACGCGCCGGCGCATTATCGCGAGTTGGTGGCTGCGGGCGGCGCCCTCGAAGAAGCCGAGGCCGGACTGATGTTCGGCGAGAGTTTGCCGCGCGGGCTGCGGCTACAAACTTAGCCTAACCGAGAACCGGCGAGCAGGCGGGACGCCCGTAATACGCCAGCGCCGCCCCGCTCGCCGCGGGTTGCGCGGCGGCCACGGCCTTGGCGCCGGTCGCCTTGATATCGCCCTTGTAGCGCCTCAACTCTAAGAAGAGCAAGAGGCAGGCAATCAGAATCGCCGTCAGCGCGATGCCCAGCATGATCGTGTAGACGTCAGACTTGGGCCGCTGAACGACGACGCTGCGGCCGGGGCTAGTTAAGTCGGGTTGCGACACGATCGTCCCTCGCAATAGGCGCCAAACGGAATTCGGGAATCACCTTGCCGACCGATTTGTCGGGCGTAACTTTCACTACCTCGATCTTGGCGATCGGCCGGCTCTGGCCATTCTGCTGCCGATACACATAAGCCAAATGACCCATTCGCAGCCCGTCGTCGGAGCCGATCGAAATCTCAACCAACCCGTCAGAGCGGCTGGCCAACACAACGCCGTCGAGCTTGGGCGGGATGTCGTCCACCGGCCGGTTGATATCGACGCCGAGCCGATCGGCCGCGTCGCGGTAGACGGCGACCAGGCGCGAGAGCGAATCGGTGTATGCCTTGAGGCGGTCCGCCTCGCCTTCGGCCTCGTGCAGTTTGTCGGTCAAGGCCACCGCGTCCTTAAATCGCTGATCGCGGTCTTCGTGGGCTTGCTGAATCTCGGTGCGCAGGCGGTCGATCTCTTTCAGCTTTTCGTCGAGCATGTCTTGGGCGATCTTGCCGGCTTCGAGCGCCTCGCGGGTGCGAGTGTTCAAGTCGGCAAGCTGGTTGACCAGCGTGTCGCGATCGGTCTTGAGATTGCTGTACTCGGTTTGAAGCTGAGCGAGCCGAGTGGCACGCGCTTGGGCCTCGGTCTGGGTGTCTTTTTGCAGTTTGCTTAACTGATCTTGCAGATTGGACGCCTGCTTTTTAGCGTCGGCAAGCTGGGCTTTCAAACCAGGCCGGCCTTGAGCGCCGTCGATCACTTCCTGCCAATTCTTGTGCGTGGCGTAGACCGCCACCGCGAATCCCATGAACACCAGGCTCATGATAAGAATCAGCAGAACAAAAATCTTGCCGACGAGATTCATCGCAAACCACTCCTAACCAGCGCCTCGCCTTGGGGCAGGCTGCTTGGATTTGACCCTGGGACCACGTATGCGGGACACCAAAAAGAATTGCCGTGGTCTTAGTATAACTTCGCCAGATTTGCCCGGTCAATCAGATCGGCGGAAAGAAAAACCGGCCTCGGCAGCCAACCACCGCCAGGAATCCGGTCAACATCAGGCACCCGCCCGAGGCCCAATCGCCCCAGCGGGTGTAAAGACTTGTACGGTCATCCAGCCGCGGATGAGCCAGAATAACGCCTTCGGCCCGCCGCGGCCCCCGCTGGACGATTCGTCCGTCAGAGTCGATCCAGGCCGAAAAACCGGTATTGGCGGCAATCAGAAACGGCTTGCGACATTCGACGGCCCGGAACACGCCGCACGTTAGATGCAGGTCGAGTTCGCTCGAACCCCAAAACCAACCGTCGTTGGTCAGGTTGACCAGAATGTCAGGCTCTTCTCCGGCTTGTCGCAGCCGCTCGACTTGTCCGCGGATGACGTGCGGAATGGCGCTTTCATAACAAATGTTGGCGGCCAATCGGACCCCGGCCACCTCAAAGGCGGGCACGGTCTGCCCGCGATCGATGCCCGCCCCGATGGGCGACAGCCGGGCCAGCCACGGCAACTCTTTGGCCAGGGGCACATATTCGCCGAACATCACCGGGTGTGTCTTGTCGTAGCGCGGGCCAAGGCGCCCTTGACGATCGACCAACAGAGCCGAGTTGTAGCGTTCAGGTTCGCCGGGGCCAAAGTGCAGCGTGTCGATACCCAGCAGCACCGCCGAGTTCAGCCGCCTCGCTTGCTCGCAGATCCAATCGCGCCGCTGAGCGGCAATGCGCTCGAACTCGCCGGGAGGGCCTTGCCATTCGGCCGGCAGACGGGCGTCGGGCGTCAAGGTGATCAGCGAGTCGCGAAACATCGTTTCGGGCCACACGATCAGATCGAGCTTCGGCTGTCTGGCCAGGGCCTGCTGCGAGAGGCCGAAGTAATGCGGATAGACCTGGTCCTGCAAGGCGGGATCGTGCTTCAATTCGGTGTCGATCGAGCCTTGGATCAGAGCGATTTTCGGTCCCTCGCGGCCTGCGGGCTGCGCCAATCGGTAATGGCCGTAGCCCAACGCGCTGGCCAGCACCACAACCAGCGGAAGCAGCGGCCAGGCATTCCATCGCCGGCCGTCTACCGGCAACATGCTCGTCAAGCACGCCGCAACGAACATCACCAGAAAACTCACGGCGTATCCGCCGGCCAGGTCGGAACATTGAATGAGCGCCAACCAGCGGAATTGGCTGTGGCCAAGCGCGGCCATGTTGAAGCCGGTTAACAAGTGCGATTGGGCCAGCTCCAACCCGCTCCAGACGACCGGCGCCGCGACCATCAACGGCCAGCGGAGCCGATGCACGGCCACGCGGCTCAGACCGACGAACACCGGCAGATAGCACGCCAGATAGACCGACAGCGCCAACCAGCCCAGGCTGGTGGCCGGGTGCGGCAGGCGCAGCCAATGCAGCACGCCAAACCAGAAGACAAACCCCGCCAGCCAAAGCACGCCATAAGGCCGCCGCCCGACTAGTTCGCGGCGGCGCACCAGCGTGAGCCACGCAATGGGCGCGAACCACGCCAACGGCCAAAAGTCGAGCGGCGGAAAGGCGGCATAGAGCAGCACGCTGCCAGCAAGCGCGGGCCGCCAGATTGATCGGCTTTCGCGCCGCGCGAGCTTTCCGCTTGGCTCGGCGGAAGGCGACGAGGCGGATTGCTCGCGCCAATGTCTCGCGGCACGAATGCCGCGCGCGTTTTTCGGGGCGTCGATGCTGGCCATGCGTCCTTTGTAACACAGGCCATCTAGTGGGACCAATGGAGATTCCG
>DASVHB010000171.1:0-10760 GCA_036379195.1 Pirellulales bacterium | reverse complement strand
TCATCGGTGCAAGCTTTAGCGGAGCTCAACATCATATGATGACGGTAAGTCGGGGGCCATCATCGAAGTTCTCCGCATGGGTGGTCGCCGCACACGTAGTTGCAACGCCCACCATCACTTGGCTGGCGATTGTCTACAGTGCGCTTGGGGCGCCGTGGCGCGAGGTGCATGCGCTTTGGCATGCCCAGGCAGTATTATTAGGCGCCTGGTACGGATTGAGTTCCGCATCGCCGCGGGCAAGGCGATGGCTCGCGCTGACTGGGCTTTTGTGGGTCTGCGCGATGCCTACCGCCAAAGAGCTATCGCAGCGCGGCGTTTTGCCGGTCGGATTTCCATGGACGAGCCTTATTCTGCGTTTCGGCCTCCAACCATTTTATCTTTTTCTAAGCTTCGCGGCGGCCGGCTTCGCGCTCACTTTCGCCAGGATCCTGTGGCCACATTGGCGAGTCGTTACGATGGACTTCGGTTCCAGTGCTGCTCCACTCCCACAGTTCTCCATAAAACAACTAATGATCGTGATCACGGGTTGTACGCCGGTTCTATTGCTGGCGAAGCTGGCACACGACCATCTGAATCTGTTCCCTATCCAGAGTCTGTCAGCCGTTCTCTTAAGCGCGCTTTTCGGAACACCTCTAGCAGCGGCGATAGCCGTTCTATCGATGTGGGCCGCGCTCGGTCGGAGATTCCTCGCCGCTCGCCTGGCGATAGCGCCAATTGCATTGCTGGTCGTGGTATTGCTTGCGTCGTACGCGGAAAAGGATCCGTCTACGCGAATCGTCGGCTACATGGTTTTTGAAGGAACCCAATTAGCCATCGTGATAACGACGCTGTTGCTTTTCCGCTGCAATGGGTATCGCATTGAGAAGGCCGCTGCAGTCGAGCAATAGTGTGCTTGCGTCTTCGTGGAACCGAACAATCTGGTTCACGCGCCGCGCAGCGCCTCGCGCGCCGTGGCGATGGTCTGGTCGATGTCGGCCTCGGTGTGGGCCGCCGAGATAAACAGCGCCTCGTATTGGCTGCACGGCATGTAGACACCGCGGTCGATCAAGCGCCAGAAATAGCGCGCAAACGCCCGCGTGTCGCAGCGGCTGGCGGAAGGCCAATCCACCACCGGTCCCGATTGAAAAAAAAGGGTGAGCATGCTGCCGACTCGGGCCGTGCAGCAGGCGACGCCGGCCGCTTGGGCGGCTTCGCGTAAGCCCGACTCTAGCCGCGCGCCCAGTTGCTCCAAGCGGTCGTAGGGTGGAGCGTCGCGCAGCTCGCGCAGCGTGGCGATACCCGCCGCCGTGGCCAAGGGGTTGCCCGAGAGCGTGCCTGCCTGAAACACTTTGCCCGCCGGCAATACATGATCCATGATCTCGGCGCGTCCTCCGTAGGCGCCAACGGGCAAGCCGCCGCCGACAATCTTGCCCAGCGTGGTCAAGTCGGGCGAGATGCCAAAGCGGGCCTGGGCGCCACCATACGCCACGCGAAAGCCGGTCATCACCTCGTCGAAAATCAGCAGCGCGCCAGCTTTCGCCGTCTCATCGCGGAGCGCCTGCAAAAATGCCTGCGCCGGCACGACGCAGCCCATGTTGCCCACCACCGGCTCGACGATCACGGCGGCGATCCGCGGGCCATGCTCAGCGAAGGCCCGCTTTAGCCCATCGCAGTCGTTGTAGTCAAGCACCAGCGTGTCGCGCGTGGTGCCGGGCGTGACGCCGGGCGAATTGGGCACGGCCAGCGTCGCCGCCGAGCTGCCAGCCGCCACCAGCAGGCTATCGACATGCCCATGATAATTGCCGGCGAATTTGACGATCACTTCGCGGCCCGTAAAACCCCGTGCCAGCCGGATGGCGCTCATCGTGGCCTCGGTGCCCGAGTTCACCAGCCGCACCCGGTCGATCGAGGGAACCGCTTCGACGATCAACTCGGCCAATTCGCTTTCGGCCTCGGTCGGCGCGCCGAAACTGGTGCCGCGGCGGGCCGCTGCCATCACCGCCTCGGTCACGCGCGGATGCGCGTGGCCCAAAATCATCGGTCCCCACGAGCCGATATAGTCGAGGTAGCGATGGCCGTCGAGATCGAACAGATAGGCGCCTTCGCCTCGCTCAAAAAAAACCGGCTCGCCGCCCACGCCGCCAAACGCGCGGGCCGGGCTGTTCACCCCGCCGGGAATCAACTGCTTCGCTCGGGCAAACGCCCGACCGCTCAAGTCTCTATGTGAAGTCATGTTAGAAGATTACCGCAATTCGCTGTTCGGACGCAACTCACCCGCCGCCAGCGAAGTGTCCTCCTGTTGATTAGGCAGGCCACGCCACGGCCTCTTTGCGAAGCGACCTCGGCGCCGCTCTGTCGGGGCTGCCTTCGACGGCGGCGGGAAAAAGTCTAATGGCCGTCTGGAAATCAAGTAGAATTAAACGTAGTTGTTCGTGGTATGATGAGGTGAAGCATGTCTCTCATAGTTGAACTAGACGACCGGACGGCGGCCGCCGTAACGGAACTTGCCGCCAACGAGAATCGCACCGCCAGCGAAGTGATTCGCGACGCGGTGGCGGCCTACCCGGGCAAGCGAAAAGGGAAATTGCCTCGCGGCGTGGGAAAATATAGCAGCGCTCATACTGACACTGCGCAAAGGGTCGATGAGATTCTGAGCGACGCGGTCAAGGACGGGCTATGGCCGTTGCCTCCGCCGGGGAGCGCGGCCTCAATCCGCCGGCGGCAGCCTTCCTCGTCCGACGCCCCAGATTCGCCAGGGGCATACCACGCTTGAAGCTCCGGATCCCCCGGATCAAATCGTACGGCATGGTTTCGCATTGACATATATCGTATTCGATATATACTTTCATGGGATGAATGGTCATCTTGCCTATGGCCAAAGCACCATCAGCCGGGAACGAAGCAACGGGTCCCAAGCCTCTGGCGTGGCTGCATGGCGAAATCAAGACGCCTCCGTTTAGTGCCGAAGGTCGACAAGAAGCGGGCATGCTCTTGCGCCTATTGCAGAATGGCGAGCGGCTGGGAATGCCTCACGCGGAGCCTTTGCGCGAGGTCGGTCTCCGGTGTGGAGCATTGCGTGTGCGCGACGCACAACACAACTGGCGAATCATGTATCGAGTCGATACCGATGCGGTGCTGATTCTAGAGGTCTACCCCAAGAAGACGCGGAAGATTCCCGACGAGGTGATGGAGCGGTGCCGGCAGCGGCTCAGGCAATACGACGCGGCAGTCAAAGCGTCGAAGAAGCAAACGGGAAACTGAGGACCGATTCAATGCAGGCGGCGAAACGAAAGGCGATCGAAGCAGCGGGGTGGACGGTTGGTGATGCCGCTGATTTCCTGGCGATGAACAACGAAGAGCGCCAGTTGCTCGACATGCGTGTCAAGCTCGCGATAGCGGTTCGACGTCAGCGCGAAGCCTTACGCCTGTCGCAGAAGCAGCTCGCCACGATGCTCAAGACGAGCCAGCCTCGGGTCGCCAAGATCGAGCGCGCCGCTGCGGATGTTTCGATGGATCAACTCGTCCGCGCATTTACCGCGGCCGGTGGAAAGATTGCGGTCAGGGTCGCGAACGCCAAGAACGGCCGGCGAGCATCCAGCCGGAATAAATCATTGGTTCTGGAAGTGACGACCTCGGCGCAACTGCGAGCGTCGGTGTTTGAATTGGACTAGTCAGATCCCTCTTTCAGCCATGCGGCTACGTCCTGTGCCCAATAAGTGAGAATGATGCCGGCGCCGGCCCGCTGCATGGCGGTCAACGATTCAAGCGCCGCGCGGCGCTCGTCGAGCCAGCCACGGGCGGCGGCCGCCTTGATCATGCTGTATTCGCCCGACACGTTATAAGCCGCCAGCGGCACGCCCGCAAACCGCTCGCGCACCGCCGCCAGCACGTCGAGATAGGCCAGCGCCGGCTTGACCATCACGATGTCGGCGCCCTCGGCCAGGTCGAGCTCGACTTCGCGGAGCGCTTGGCCGACCGCGCTGGCCGGGTCCATCTGATAGGTGCGGCGATCGCCGAATTGCGGCGTGCTTTCGGCCGCGTCGCGGAAGGGTCCGTAAAAAGCGCTGGCATACTTGGCGGCGTAGCTCATGATCGGCAATCGCGCGAAACCGGCGGCGTCGAGGCCGCGGCGAATGGCGCCCACCATGCCGTCGATCATGCCGCTGGGCGCCACCAGGTCGGCCCCCGCCTGCGCATGGCTGACGGCTTGCCGCGCCAAGAGATCAAGCGTGGCGTCGTTGTCCACATCGGGCGGCTGCCGCCGATCGAGCACGCCGCAGTGCCCATGCTCGGTGTATTCGCAAAAACAAACGTCGGTCACCAGCAGCAAGTTAGGTGCGGCGCGCTTGACCGCCCGCAACGCTTCTTGGACGACGCCGCTGTCGGCGCAGGCGGCGCTGCCCGTGGCGTCTTTCTGATCGGGAATGCCAAATAAAATGACTCCGCCCAGTCCAAGCTCGGCCAGCCGGGCCGCTTGCTCGGCGAGCAAATCGACCGACCACTGAAACACGCCGGGCATCGAGCCGATCTCTTGCCGAACGCCGCGACCACCCCGCACAAACAGCGGCTGGATGAGCGACGCAGGCGACAAGCGCACTTCGCGCACCAGTTCGCGCAGCCGCGCATCGTATCGCAAGCGGCGCATGCGCACGGTCGGAAACCCCGCCGCCGGTCCGCTGCTTGCTTCGTTTGCCGGTAGACTCGGTCTCATGGGCTGGCGACCTCGCTGGCGGCGGTCTTGGTTTCGGCCGCGGCGGCAAGCCGGCCCCGCGCCCGCTCGACCACTCGGGCCGCCCAGGGTTTGCCGTCGTAAAGCTCAATCACCGCCCGCCAGATCTTTTGCGCTTCGGCCGGTTGCTCGGCGACGAGCGCGTCTGCCCGGCTAAGTTGCGCCACGATGTTCTCCAGATGGTCGTCGGCATAGCCGGCAACCTCTTTCCGCAGCTTTTGCAGTCGGCGCCGCGCGAGAATCAGGCACTGCCGCGTCAAGGGCGCCTGGTCTTCCGCATCGCCGCCATAAAAATCGAGCAGGGCTTGCATTTTGATCATGCCCGCCTCAGGATCAAGATCGACCTGCTTGAGCGCCTCGACAAAGTCGCGTTCGATGGGCGCCAGCGGATCGCGTTTGCCGCGGCCGCGGACTCGCAAATCAATCTTTTTGCTGAGTTTATCCAGCTCGATTTCCTCGCGCAGCTCTTCTAATTCTCGGCCCCGCGAATCGGAGGGACCGCAGCGGCTCAGGAACGCCTGAATATCGCCTTCGGCGGACGAAAGCCGGTTGGCCTTCTCAGCCGCGACAACGCGGTCGTAAAGCCGGTCGAGTGAGGGAGGCTGCAAGAAATACCAGGTGGCCAAACCCAACGCCACCATGCTGGCCGCCAAGATCCAAGTTTGTGGCGAGATCCAGGCGGTGGGCTCCTCGCGTGGGTGTTCGTCGCGGCTCAATTCCTCGCGCGTGACGGTGGTAAACTTTCCGCCCGCCAACTCGCGCGGCTCGGCCTCGCTCGCGGCGCGCGGCGCCGGCTCGGCCTGAGTCAGCATCTCGGACGTCAAATTCAAGTCGGCGCGCAGCGCCTTCTGGACATTGGGCGAAATCATCGCCGGCGGAGCGTCGGCCAGGCGGTATTCGCCAACCGGCGCTTCACCGCCAGGCATTCTGATGCCGCCCAACTCGCCGCTGTCGGGCACGTGAAACGACGGCAAATCGAGATCGTCAGCCGCCGCCGTCGGCGCCGCGGCAATATAATCGTCGCCGCCGCCGGCCGAGTTCACGTCTGCCTGCGACGTGTCGGCGGGACGCACCGTCAATCCGTGCTTCATGGCTTCCAGGCGGCGCGACAATACCAACGCCGTGGGAATCCGGCGCTCGGGATCTTTTTCCAGCAACAAGCTCACCACCGCTTCGAGCTCGGCGGGAGCATCGGGGGCAAACCGGCGAACGGGCTCGGGTTGGGCGAACCGCTGCAACTGCAACATCTCGACCATCGTCGTGGCCCGAAATGGCGGCCGCCGGGCCAGCAGCGCATACATTACACCGCCCAGACTGTAGAGATCGCAGCGATGCGTCACCGGCCGCCCATCGGCCTGCTCGGGCGCCATGTATTCGGCGGTGCCCAACACGCCGCCATCGGCGGTCATGCCGCTGGCGCCGAAGAGCTTGGCAATGCCAAAGTCGGAAAGCTTGACCACTCCCTCGGCGGCCAATAACAGGTTGGCCGGCTTGATGTCGCGATGGATCACACCGCGATCATGGGCGTGCTTCAAGGCGCGGCAGACTTGAATCGCCAGGTCGGTCACCTCGCGCCAGTCAAACGTGCGGCCGGCCTGCAACTCTTCCTCAAGGCTCCGTCCGTCGATCAGCTCCATGCCGTAGAACAGGTAGCCGTCTTGTTCGCCATAGCCGAACAACTGCACGATGTTCGGATGGTGCAGTTTTTTGAGACTTTCGATTTCGGCCTCAAACCGCTCGCGGAAACCTTCCTCGTGGGCCATCAAGGCCGAAAGCACCTTCACCGCGGCCTGCTCGCCCGTTTCGATGTTCAGCCCGGCGTAGACGGTTCCCATGCCGCCTTTGCCCAGCCTGCGGCCGATCTGGTAAGGCCCGAGTCGCTCAAGTTGTGTGGTCGACGGCCGAAGAGTCATCAGGGGGCTCAGCCAAAAACGGAACTTCTTTTATGGTAGTCCGTTAGCGCGAATCGTGCCAGCGTCTGCCATAAAGGCGGTCAGACGGCCCAACCCTGTAGAACTACGCCAATGCCTTGGCGGCCACTCGCAGATCGGCGATCAGCTCGTCACGCATCTGTTGGCGGCGGTCTTCGTCGGGTGCCCGCAGCACGGCCGACGGATGATAAGTGGCCAGCAGCCAACGGGCGAGCGGGCTTTCGAGCAATTCGCCGCGCTGCCGGGTGATGCGGAACGCGGGACCAGCGAGCGACTGCGCCGCGGTGGCGCCCAGGCACACGATTCCTTCCGGCCCGATCGCATCAATTTCGGCGGAAAGCCACGGGCGACAGGCCGCGATCTGGCGCGAGCCGGGCTTGGCGTGCAGCCGCCGCTTGCCGCGCGGAGTCCACTTAAAATGTTTCACGGCATTGGTCAGATAGACATCGTCGCGGTCGATGCCCGCCGCCCTCAGAGCTTCGTCGAGCAAGCGCCCGGCGGGACCAACAAAGGGTTTGCCCTGCAAGTCTTCTTGGTCGCCGGGCTGCTCGCCCACCAGAATCATGCGCGCCTTGGCCGAGCCTTCGCCAAAAACGGTTTGCGTCGCGCGTTGATAGAGATCGCAGCCCTGGCAGTCGTGCGCAGCGCGGATCAGGGCGGCGAGCGTCTTGCGGGCGGGAAGAAAGTCGGCGGCCGAATGCGCTAATTGACGGGTGGCCATCGGGGTTTGTCGCCGTGGTTGTCGTTGAACTGGATATCTCAGTGATTTGAGCAAGTCGGATGCCGCCGTATGGGAACGAAGTTCGCAAGCTCCGATGTCCCGTCACCCGGCGGATAGTCACGGACCTTGTGGCTGGCCGTGAACCGCCGGGCACAAGGCCCGGAACTACCTTGACCGGTAGCAGAACCAAACCACTTTTTCGAGGAACCGAGCATGGATGCAGCCGTTGCCATCACACGTCGCCTGCCGATCGGCGCCGAGGTCCAGCCCGGCGGGGGTGTGCATTTTCGCGTTTGGGCGCCCCACCGCGAGAAGGTCGAGGTAGTGCTGCTGTCCAGTGGAGACGAAAACGAGCGCGGCGTCTCGCAGCACGTGCTCAGCAGCCAACCCGGCGGCTACTTCGCTGGGCTGGTAACCTCCGCCTGCGCTGGCACGCATTACCATTACCGGCTCGACGGCGAACCGCGGCTCTACCCCGATCCGGCTGCCCGCTTTCAACCGGAAGGCTCGGCGGGACCCTCGCTCGTAGTCGATCCGGCCCAGTACACTTGGCACGACACTGGCTGGCCCGGCTGCAACCTTCGCGGCCAGGTCATTTATGAAATGCACTTGGGCACGTTCACGCGGGCGGGCACTTGGGCGGCCGCGGCGGAAGAGCTGGCCGAGTTGGCCGACCTGGGAATCTCACTCATCGAGGTCATGCCGGTGGCCGAGTTCCCCGGTCGATTTGGCTGGGGATACGACGGCGTCGATCTGTTCGCCCCCACGCGGCTGTATGGCGCGCCCGATGACTTTCGGGCCTTCGTCGATCGGGCGCACCAATTGGGCCTGGGCGTGCTGCTCGACGTGGTCTACAACCACTTCGGCCCCACCGACAACTACTTGGGGGCGTTCAGCCGCGACTACTTTTCGACGAAGCACCATACCGACTGGGGCGAGGCGCTGAATTTCGACGGCGAGAATTCAGCGGCGGTCCGCGAGTTTTTCGTCTCCAACGCCGGCTATTGGATCGACGAGTATCATCTCGATGGCCTGCGCCTCGACGCGGTGCATGCCATCGTCGATGACTCGCCCGACCACATTCTGGCGGCGATCACCCGCCGCGTGCGTGAAGCCGGCGGTAATCGCGCCACGCTGGTCATTGCCGAGAATGAATTTCAGCAGTCACAGGTGATCGAGCCGGTCGGACGCGGCGGTTTTGGGATTGATGCTGTGTGGAGCGACGACTTTCATCACGCCGCCCGCGTGGCCATGACGGGCCACAACGAATACTACTACGCCGACTATCAGGGCACGCCTCAGGAACTGATTTCGGCCGTCCGCTGGGGGTATTTGTTCCAGGGACAATGGAACGATCGGCAGCAGAAGCGGCGCGGCGGTCCTGTTTGGTCGCTACGTGGCGAGCAGTTTGTGCATTTTTTGCAAAACCATGACCAGGTGGCCAACTCGGGGCATGGGCTGCGGGCGCACCTGCTGACGTCGCCCGGCAGACATCGGGCGCTGACCGCGCTGCTGTTGCTGGGGCCGGGCACGCCCTTGCTGTTCCAGGGGCAGGAGTTCTCGGCATCGGCGCCCTTCCTCTATTTTGCCGACCACAATGTCGAAATCGCCAGCCTGGTGCGCGCGGGGCGTCAAGAATCGCTGCGCAACTTTCGCAGTTTGGCCGGACCCGACGCTGCGCGATACTTCGCCGATCCGTGCGACGTGCGCACCTTTGAAGCCTGCCAGCTCGATCTCTCCGAGCGCGCCCGACACGCCGAGGTTTATCAGCTTCATCGCGACCTGTTGGCGCTGCGCCGCGACGACCCGGTATTCGCCGCTCAGCGCGCCGAACGACTGTTTGGCGCGGTGCTTGGCCCCGAGGCGTTCGTATTGCGATTCTTCGGCGATGAGGCGGGCGACCGGCTGTTGCTGGTCAATCTGGGTCGAGACTTGCAATGGGGTTCGCTGGCCGAGCCGTTGCTGGCCGCTCCGCCGCAAAGCGATTGGCGCATCCTGTGGTCGAGTGAAGATCCGCGTTACGGCGGTTCCGGCACGGGACTGTTGGACACGAGCCATTGGCACTTGCCCGGTCACGCGGCGATCGTGTTAACCGCCGTTTTTCCCGTTCCGCGCGGCTCGGCGAGCTCGACGGACGTCACCAGATTCGAGTGACGCCGTAAGCATCAAAGGCCGAATCATTGCCAACAATCGGTATCCGCTACGTCACAGACTTTTTGCGTTGATGCCGCTGGCTCCAAATGCAGCCCACCACGCGAGAATCGACCGCCGAAAGAAACACCGTGATAAAATGCCGCGGCGAATCGGCCCCCACAAAATTGATGGCGTCGCCGGTGGCGGCGAAGGCATCGACGGTTTCCGCCAGGCCGTGATACTGGTCGAGACGCCCACGCTGCCGCAGCTTGTTGCGCCGCACCGAATAAACCTCGAAAAAGCGGATGGCCGGCAAGCTCGCACGGCGATCGACGTGCAGCGACCAATCGCTGCTGGCCGCCAGCAAGGCGCGGGCCTCGCTGGCCACCGGCCGAACCGCATGGCCCGCTGGCACATCGGCGAGTAACTGCAAAAGTTCTTCCTTGGCGAATTCGGGCATAATGCCCATTATATCCGCCATGCGGGCAAAAGATAAACCGCCGATCAGTTCGGGCCGCTGTCGGCCTTGTCGGCGACCGGCTTGTTGAAGGCGGCGCCCAGCCGTCCGGGTTTCTCCTTACGGACTTTTTTGGCGTCGCGTCGGACGAACTCGCGCAGCATGTAAACTTCGACGCGCGAATTCTGCGTGGCCCAGTCAAAATCGTCGGGCCGCGCCTGGGGCTCATAAGGCCCCGCCTGGCTCAGGCGAATCCGGTTGGGCTCGACTCCCTGCTGCTGCAAATACTTGCAGGCCGCCTGGCAGCGTGCATAAGAAAGTTGCCAGGCATCGGCGAAGGGGCTGCCGGCGGGCAAAGGTCGCCCGGTGGCATGCCCGCGGATCTCAATTTTGTTCGGCTTGCCAACCAAGGCCGAGGCCATGCTGCGCAGACGTTGCTGGGCGAGCTCGTCGAGATCGGCCGAATGTTCCTTAAAGAGCACCAGGGTGCTGACGCGCGAGTTGTCGTCGTCCTGGCCGCCCTCGAGCGGTGCGCCGCCTTTGCCCATCGCATTCGGCTCGCCGCTCGGTTCGGCCTTGGCTGGGCCGCGACCATAAGTGCGAGGCCCTTTGGCCGGGGCCTTGAGGTTCGACAAACCGCCGCCATCGGTGGCCGCAAAAGCGTTCGCGGCGCTGGAAGGCGTCGATGACGTTCCCATCGGATCGGTAAAGTACTTGGCCACCGCCTCTTTCACCGGCTTGCTCTGGGCCACAATCCACATCACCAGAAAGAACGCCATCATCGCGGTCACGAAGTCCGCATAGGCGACT
>DASVHB010000170.1:0-4848 GCA_036379195.1 Pirellulales bacterium | reverse complement strand
AGCTTGGCCAGCTTGAGTGCATTGAGCATTCGCTTCGCGATCTCGAGGGTTCCGAATATGGAGCAGTTGCCGTCATCATGAGGCGAATTATACCGACTTGAATAGCCCCATTGATCCTGGAAGCAAGCGGGGGAATAATAGCCGCTAATCCCGTGCGCCGGGGCATCGCTTAGGCTCTGCCCGGCCACGGTGCTTCGCTGCATTGCTTTTTGCGATCTTAAGAATGGATCTGATGCGCCACCGCCTTTACTTGCCAATCACGATCGCCGTGCTCGCTTCGCTTGGCTCCGTGTCTTTCGCCCAAGACAAATCGTCCGAAGAGTTGCTTGCCGAGGCGTTATCGGCGGCCCAAGAGGGGCGGCGCGATGAGGCCGTCGATCTGGCCTCGCAGGCCATTCAGGCCGACGCCCAGAATGGCCAGGCCCGGTATGTGCGCGGGTTGCTTCATGAAGGAATGAACCAACACGCCGAGGCCGTCGCCGATTTTACCGCCGCCATCAAGCTCGATCCGGACCGCGCCGACAGCTACGACCACCGCGGCAGCGAACAACTGAAACGGGGCCACGCCAAGCAGGCGATTGCCGATTTCGATCGAGCGATCGAGCTCGATCCGCCCCGCGAGGCCGGGCATTGGCGGCGCGGAATCGCCTATTACTTTGCCGGCCAGTATCAAGCAGGCGCCAAGCAGTTCGAAGGCTATCAGACCGTCGACGACAACGATGTGGAAAACGCCGTCTGGCGGTTCTTGTGCACGGCACGAGACCAAGGCGTCGCACCTGCCCGAAAGGCACTGCTCAAAATCAAGCAAGATCGCCGGGTGCCGATGATGGAGGTCTATGGCTTGTTCGCTGGCAAGAGCAAACCCGACGCCGTGCTGGCCGCCGCCCGAGCGGGTGATCCCGCGCCTGCCGAGTTGAAACAACGGCTGTTCTACGCCGAGTACTATCTGGGCCTTTACGACGAAGCCACCGGCGACGATCAAGCGGCCCGTCGGCACATGGAGGCGGCGGTGAAAAACAAGCTGGCCGGGCATTACATGTGGGACATTGCCAAGGTGCATCTCGACCTGCTCAAGAAGAAGGAAGCGGACGCGAAGGCAACCCCGTGATCATCGAAGTTGGCCATCAGATCGTGCTGACCGAGATTCGGCCAAGCGATAAACCGGACTTGATCGAGCATCTGGCGGCCCGCGAGATTTACGAAGACACACTGCGGATTCCGTACCCTTACACCGAAGACGACGCCGACCAATGGCTGGCCATGGTCGCGCAGAGCACGCGAGAACATGGCCGTCCGGTGCATTGGGCGATTCGCCAATCCGAGCGCTTGATCGGCTGCTGTGGGTTCGATCACCTGGCGCTAGGGCGTTCGCACCGGGCCGAAATCGGCTACTGGCTCGCCAAGCCGCATTGGGGCTGCGGCATCATGACGGCGGTGGTCGGCAAGCTCTGCGACCATGCGTTCGGCCAGTGGGGATTGTCGAAGCTTTCGGCCTATGTGTTCGCACACAACGCCGCCAGCGCGCGGGTGCTCGAAAAGTGCGGCTTCGAGCAAGAGGGTTATTTGCGGCGGCATTTTTTGAAGGACGGGCAACTCCTGGATGCTCGGCTCTTCGGCCGCCTGGCCTAATCCGGACGATTCAGCAGCCCGCACTAAACCGAAGCGTAAGCGAGGCGGAACAATTGACTTGCCTCGCTAACGCTTCGGGTTGGTATAAGGCCACGGTGGTTCGATATCCTGTGGGCTGATGAATCATCCGGGCTGGTCCGGATTGTTCTTTGGCGCATAAAAAAGCCGCCGTGACGAACGGCGGCCGTTGGAGGCAGAAAGCGCCTGCGTGACAGAGCTTTCCTGGTCTGCCAGGCCCTACCTGCCCGGCTGACGTACCATTAAAGTCGGCATATTCCCTACGGGGAATTCATAAAATCACCCACTTGGGTGACGCGCCGCGGGCGCAACACCACCAGCAGCCTGCCTATCTTAACGGCCATTTCGGCTGTCGAGTGTTCTGGCTCGTTTCTGCTGTCTGCCGTGCGCGGTACTAGACTTGAATATGCAGAGCAGCGGCGAAACGATCGACGAGGGAGTGGCCTTTCAGCTTGCTCCGGGCTTCCTGGACGAGATCGTCCAGCAATTGCAAGATGCCAAGACGCGCGGCTGGTCGGAACGCCGCAAAAGCGCTCGCAAAAGCTTTGGCGCCTCGCAGCTTCTGGCGCCCTTTTACAAGCGGATGCCCACATTCGAAATGTTTCGCCCGGTGAAGTGTTACGACATCTCGACCACCGGCATCGCCTTCTATTGGCCCGAAACGCCCGACTTTCGCAAAGCCATCATCGGGCTGGGCGTCGCGCCGCGGCTGACATTCCTGGGCATGCAGGTGATTCGCCACTCGCCGGTTGAAGGGCAATCGCCGGCGGTGATCGTCGGTTGCGAGTTTATCGACCGGGTGACGATTCGATCGTAGTGGGTGGCTAGCGGCTGGTGGCTGGCGACGCATCGACCATCGGCGAATGACAGGCTTACTGCCTGCTATCAACGGCTTGAATCACCGCGATCGATTACTAGCCAATGACCACTAGTCACTAGCCACCAGCCACTAACCACCATTTTTCGCATATTGGCTTGCCAAAATTGTCTTAATAGCTATCATTCAGCAGGTTCCGAAAACGTCTGATAAACGCCCGATGAGCACCGTGACAGAAACCTCCGACGCCCGAGTGCTTGAACTGCTGCGCGGTTCGAGCGGGCTGAGCGTGACGGAACTTGCTTCTGCCATGCAGGTTACGGCGACCGCCGTGCGCCAGCGACTGGGCCGGCTGATGGGACAGGGTTTGGTGGAGCGGCGGCTGATTGAGCGGCAGGCGGGCCAAGCCGAGCGAGGCCGTCCGAGCCATCGCTATTCTCTCAGTGAAAAAGCCCGTCGCCAGGCCGGTAATAACTACGGCGATCTGGCGCTGATGCTCTGGGACGAAATCCGAGCGGTCAAAGACGCCGCCGTGCGGCGCGGGCTGCTGCAACGCATCGCCGGCTCGTTGGGCCGATTGTATGCCAACCAGATGAAAGGCGCCTCGCTGGCGGGCCGCATGGAATCGCTCGCCGAAGTCTTCGCCGAGCGAAATGTGCCGCTGGCCGTCGAAGAGCGGGGCGACAAACCGGTACTCAAAGTGTTAGATTGTCCCTACCCCGAACTGGCCGAAAAAGACCGCGGCATCTGCGCCGTCGAGCGAATGCTGTTCTCCGAGCTGCTGGCCGCTCCGGTGAAGTTGTCGCAGTGCCGGCTCGAAGGGCACACCTGTTGCCAATTTGAAACCGATTGATGGAAAGCGATTGAACGCAGTATGACCAAACCTTGGATCGAAGGCCGCTTTGAAGAGAACGTCATCACCACCTCGGTCGAGCAGGCGATCAACTGGGCGCGGCAAGCCAGCATCTGGCCGATGACATTCGGGCTGGCCTGCTGCGCCATCGAGATGATGGCCGCCGGCGCCAGCCGTTACGACATGGACCGCTTTGGCGCGGGCGCCTTCCGCGCCACGCCGCGCCAGGCCGACCTGATGATTGTAGCGGGCACAGTGACCTACAAAATGGCCAGCCGCGTGCGGCGGCTGTACAACCTGATGCCCGACCCCAAGTTTGTGATCGCCATGGGCGCCTGCACGGTGGGCGGCGGACCGTATTTCAAGTGGGGCTATCACGTGTGCAAGGGCGTCGATCTGGTCGTGCCGGTCGATGTTTATGTGCCCGGTTGCCCGCCCCGGCCCGAAGCGTTGCTCGAAGGTCTAATGCGGATCCAAGACAAGATTCGCGGTCACAAAATCGCCAAGCAACGCGGAACCAACGGCGATCTGGTGAAGATCGACGACGAGCTGCCGGTGCCGCACCACTCGGGCTACGTAGACGTCGAAGAGAAGCAGCCGGTGTTCGATCACCAGAAGGTTACGGGTTGACGCAGGGCGGTTCGGATTCGATTGCGAGTCGTGCCGCAGGGAAGTGGCTGGTGGCTGCTGACGCATGCCGCCGACGCCCACCAATCACTAGCCACCAGCCACTAGCCACTAGCCACTAGCCACTAGCCACCAGCCACTAGCCACCAGCCACCAGCCACCAGCCACTCCCGTGTCCGATACACTCACCATCTCCGATCTCCACGTAGCCGTCGAAGGCAAGCCCATTTTGCGCGGCGTGAACCTGACGATTCGCCGCGGCGAAACACACGCCCTAATGGGCCCCAACGGTTCGGGCAAGAGCACACTAGGCTTCGCCATCATGGGCCATCCGGGCTACGAAGTGACCGGCGGCTCGATCACACTCAATGGTGAAGACGTGCTGGCGATGGATCCGAACGATCGGGCCCGGGCCGGCATCTTCCTGGCCTTTCAGCGACCGATGGCCATCCCCGGCGTCAAAATGGCCGACTTTCTGCGGCACGCCACGACCAACGTCCGCCGCCCCGATCGCAAGGAAGGCGAAGAATTGATTCCGATGCGCGACTTCCGCAAAGAGCTGAAGAGCAAAATGGAGCAGTTGCGGATGGACCCCGAATTTGCACGGCGTTACGTAAACGACGGCTTTTCGGGCGGCGAGATGAAGCGGGCTGAGATTTTGCAGATGGCCATGCTGCGACCGAAGTTCGCCATTCTCGACGAGACCGATAGCGGTTTGGATGTCGACGCGGTGCGGCTGGCCAGCCAGAGCATTGCCGAGATCGGCGGGGCCGAAATGGGCATTTTGATCATCACGCACCACGACAAGCTGCTGGAACACAATACGCCCGACTACACGCACGTGATGCTGGGCGGGCGGATTGTGGAGACGGGCGGGCCGGGCCATGAGCGCAGCGGGCCTGAG
>DASVHB010000169.1:0-7979 GCA_036379195.1 Pirellulales bacterium | reverse complement strand
ATTTGACGCACTGCGCCTTTTGAAACACCGCGGCGCCGCGGGCCGCGTCGCCCTTCGGCCCCTCGGCGCTGGTGAGAAAACCCAGCAGCTCGTGAAAGTTCCACTTTGCTTCGGCGGTTTGTTCGGGCAGCCGCGGCGCAGGCTCGTCGGGATATTTTTCTTCGAACCAACTTTGCCAGGCTTCGAGCGCCGCTTGCCACGAGTCGCCGCTGCCGGCCACGTCCTCACCGGTCCATTTTTTCAGCAGCTTGAGCGAGAGCGGCGCGCCGCCGTCTCCGAGCTTCAGTCCGCACAGAATGGCCTGGCGGATTGGCTCGGGGTCTTCCGGCGATTGATCGACGGTGGCCAATTGACTGAGCACCTCCTGGGCCGCGACGCCTTCGACAATCGACAGTGACTTCAGCAAGACGGGCCAGTTTTCGCCATCGGGCGATTGGGCCAGGCCCATGGCCAAGTCTTCACGGCGCTCGGGACGCACTTCAAACTGCCGCCGCAGGTGGCTCATCGCCGCCGGATCGCCGCTGCGAGCAAGCACCGCCACCAAGCCCGTGCCCAGCCGAGCGACATCGTCGTTTTGCTCCGCGAGCAATCGCTCATCCAACTCGATGAGTTGCGTGAGCACCGTTTCGCCCGGATGCTCTGGCAGCGAAGCCAGCGCCCAGATCGCCGTGTGCGGCCAGCGGTTGGCGTGCGCCAACATCTCCGCGCGTTCGTCGTCAGAGAATCCGGCGATGAAATCTTTAGCAAAGTTGTCGATGTAGCCGCCAAAGCTGTGGCCGCCATCGGCGGCATACGACTGTTCGTAAAACTCGACCAACTCCAGCTTCTGCTCGGTGGTCCAGCCTTTTTTGATCGCGGGCATATGCCCGGCCAGGTGTACTTTTTCGGTCAGCGGAACTTTGCTCTTCAGCACCGCGAGCATGCGCGGAATGACGCTGTCTTCTTGCAAGTAGACCAGCAACCGCACCAGCTCGCGGTTGATGCGCTGCTCGTGGTCGGGTGGCTCGTTGGCCGGGTATTCGTCGGCCAGTTGGCGGGCCAGCTCGGGCACGTTGTCGCGCGTCAGCCGCCCGCGCAGCAGCCCCAACTGCAAGATGCGCAGCACCGACACGAAGTCGGCGTCGCTCAGATAGCCGCTTGCCGTGGGGCCGGCCGATTCGCGGATCAGGTCGCTGGCCCGCGTCAGCACGGCATCGAGCATCGCATCGGGCGGCTCCATCGCCAAGATCGCCGGAGCTCCGGCCAGAAACACGCGCGCCTTGGAAGCATCGATGACGTCGTTGGCCCATTCGTCCAACGGCAAGCGTTGCAGGGCCCGACCGGCGGCCCAGGCCACCACCCGGCTCGAATCGCCCAACAACGGCACCAACCGGTCTGCCGGCGGATGATAGCCGCCGCGCACCAGCGACTCGCAGGCCACGCGCCGCACCCGCGGGTTGGCGTCGCCCAGCAACTCGCGCAGACGCGCGTGCGTGCTTTCGTCGGTGTGAATGCCCATCAGGCACGCGGCTTTGGCGCGCATGTCGGCCTGGCTATCTTTGGATAGCCCGACCAAGAGCTTAGTGCTGGGAAAGGGCCCGACAAGCTGCATCAGATCGAGCGCCCGCAAGCGGTCGGCCAGGGCAAAGTTGGCCCCCTCGGCCACTCCGGCCAACTGGCGGTCCCATTGCGGCCCCAGCGACTGCTGCAACGAGGCGACTTCTTGCCGCGCCCAGGCGCTCTGCAATTGCGGCTGGCGGATGGCTTCGAGCACGCCCTTGACTTTTGGGCGCGGCGGCACTTTGCCCGTCCACACCACGCGGTAAACGCCGCCTTCCGTGCCTCGGCCTCCCGTCGAAAAGTAGAGCCAGCCGTCCGGCCCCACCGCCAGGTCGGTGGCGTTCAACGGGCGACCTTCCAGGAATACTTCGCTCTGGGCGGTGTAGGTGCCGTCGGCGGAGGTTAGGCGGATGGCCAAAATGCGGCCCTGCGACCAGTCGCACGCGAACATCGCATTGTGATACCGAGCGGGATATTGATGGTGATTGTAAAACTCGATGCCGGTGGGCGAGCCGCGTTCGGTGGTTAACACGGCGCCCAGGCTGTCGACGTAATACTCAGGCCATTTGGCCCAGCCGCTGCGCCAGCCAAACTCGGCCCCCGCGGTTACGTGGTTGACGCGCGTCGGGCGATACCAAGGCAGGCCGACGTCCCACTCCATGTCGGCGTCGTAGGTGAACAAGTCGCCTTCACGGTTGAACGCAATGTCGTAGGGATTTCGCAATCCGCCGGCAAAGAGCTGCACAAAGCTGCCGTCGACATTCGTCCGCAGCACGACGCCGCCGGGAACCTTGACGCCCGCCGCGTGGCCGTTGGGATCTTCATATCGCGGCTGCACCAGGTCGCCTTCATAATAATGATGGTGCGGGCTGTTCGATTCGTACGACTGCTTGACGCTGGCATGATTGCCAATCACCAGGTAGATCAATCCATCGGGACCAAGAATCGGCGCGTGCGGCCCATGTTCGCCCACCGAAAGCTTGAACTCGAACAGCGAGGTGACCGATTCGGCTGTGCCGTCCTGATCGTCGTCGGCCAGGCGATAAAAGCCCGGGCCTTGCGGTCCCTCTCCCACGGCAAACACCTGCCCGTTGAGGGCCAAGATGCCTTGGCAGCTTTTGACCTGGTCGCAATACGTGGTGACGGTCTCGACCAACCCGTCGCGGTCTTTATCGACGATGAGCAGCAGCGGCCCTCCCTCGCGCGAGGCGAGAACTTCGCCCCACTCGTTGAACGTCATCGCGATCAGCGAGCCGCTTTCTTCGGGCCCGATGACTTGCTCGACGCGGAAATCGGCCCCGAGCAGAAATCGCCCCTCGTCTCCGTGGTCGCCGGCCACCTGGTTGGCCCAGGGCTCGGTCGGACCGAACGGGCCATACTCTCGAGCCGGCACCCACTGGGCGTCGTCGAAGTCGGCGCTTTGCCAATCGCTGATTTCTTTCAGACTGCTTTTCCACGACGAGTCGGACACCAGCAACATTTCGGTTCCGGTCGCGGTGGTCAGCTTGATCCGCGCCACCAACGCGGCCGAGGTTCCCTCGTTGTTCGCCGCCTTGACGGCAAGGGTGTTCTTGCCCGGCTCCAGCAGGCCGGCGATGTCATGCGATTTCAGCAGTCGCCAGTTGTCGCCCGTCGCGGCGGAACGGCCGTTGACGAACAGTTCGTATTGATCGTCGCAGGTGATCTCGATGGACGCGCTTTTGACGGCGGGCGCGTCAAAGGTCTTGCGAAAGTAACACTCAACCTCGGGCACCCGATCTTTGGTGTGGGCAGGCGACCAGATCCATTGTGCCTCGCGCGCGGCGGTCGGCGGCGCGGCAAGCAGCGGTTGAGCCAGGTAAACCCAGCTTGCAAGAACCAATGCCCAGCGTAGGAAAGACGCGTGCAGTGCAGTCATCACCATCGGCTCGTTTCGATCGGAGACAGGGGTGCGCAGGGGTGGCCCGACGGATTTTGGGCGGGGCATAAAGTAGCGAGATAGCCCGAACGGAGCAACGGGAGCTTTACGAACCCGTCACGGGGCAGAGCCGAGAGAGATGCAGGCGGGCGGGCGGAATGTCAAGCCCGGCAAGTTAGCGAAAGGCGGCAATCCACGCGGCTGGCTAATCGCCGCGGGATTGCCGCCCTTCGCTGGAGCGAAAATAGCGCTTCGTTTGCGGAAGCGAGGCGACCTTGGGCGACATCCACAACTAGCGCCCGACGATCAGATTGGCCGACTGAAGACACCTGGCTATGGACCGCGTGCCGCGGAAGCAGGGCGCGTGTCGCGCGCCGGTTGGTAAAAGACGCGTCCTCCGGCATGAGCCGGCTCAGGCGAGTTCCAGCCCAGGCCCTCGGCTTCCTGCAAAAGTTGCTCGCGACGATTGCGCACGATCGTCGCCCGAGCGCCCGATCGCTTGGTGATCGTTTCACGGAGCTTTTTCACCTTCGCCTCGATTCGTGCGACTTCCAGCTCGCGCATTTGCTGCTGCACGTCGAACTGCTGGTTGATGGTTTCTTCCAGCTCGTTGACCAGCGGGGTACGCTCGGCGCCGTTTTCGGTCTCGGCAATTCTTTTGACAAGCGACTGCGATTGCTGAGCCAACTCGGCTTCTTGCCGCATAAGCTTCTGCAAGTCGCTGTCTTCCTGAGTAAGCCTGATTGGGAACGGGACATATTGGCCCGCCAGGCCGGCGGCATTGGCGCCGGGTGGGGCGAAAACACGCACCTCGCGGCGTACTCCGTTGGGCTCGGCGGTCTCGACGACAACCGCTTGTCCACCGTCTGGGGTCGCCGGGCGCGGTTCTTCACCGATCTGGCCCATGGCGGCTTTCTCGCCCCAGGCCGCCAAAGTAGCCAACACAACAAACAGGCCGCAATTCATCGTACGTCGCATCGTATCGCTCCCTAATTAGTTGAAAATGATATTCAAATTCGGTAGGTGGCTGGGGCAGAGGCTTTGCCGACGCTTCGGTGCGGAATCCACCTGGGGCATCGCTCAGACTCTGCCCCCAGCCACCGATGTTGGCGCGGAAACTGCCATCAGCGTCCTTCGCGCACCGCCGGCGCTGGTCGCTCATCGACCGCCGGAAAGCCGGGGCTGCCTGCTGGTGGCGGTGCCGAACGTGGCGGCACGGGTGGTCCGGGTATAAAATTGCTGGCGGCGGGCAAGGTCGGAAGGGCCATCACCGCAGGCGCGGCAAACTGATTGAGCATGGCGGGCGGAGTTGCCGTGCTCGCCGACGACCAGCCAAAGCCCTCGGCGTCATCAATCAATTGCTGTTGCCGGCGATCGACAATCGTCTGCCGGGCCGCGTTGCGTTTGGTAATCAGCTCGCGCAGCTTCTTGACGCGTGCTTCAATACGCGTCACCTCACTCTCGCGAATTTTTTGCTGGGCATCGAATTGCCTTTCCAGCGTGTCGCGCAATTTCTGTTTAAGCTGATCGCGGGTCTTGGCGTCATCTTCAGACGCCTCGGCGAGCTGATTCACCAGCCCGCGCGATTCTTGCTCGAATTGGTGATCGAGGCGATTCAGCTCAGCCGTTTCTGGGTCGGCTTCGGGTGAGAAAAACCGGCCCGCGAAAGGCGCCTGCATCAGAGGAGACCAGCCGCCAGGTGCTGCGACGTTCGGCGTGGGATAACGTGCAGGCGCGAAGGTGGGGGAATTTGGCCGAGTGCCCGCCGCGGGCGGAGTCTGCGGGCCGGCCGCGTCGGCGCTAGGCGGCGCGGCGCCGCCAACGACGGTCGGTGTGGTATTGTCTGGCGGCTGTTGCGAAACGGCGATCCCGGCGACGAGCAGAACGCCGGCGGCAGTAAGTGCAATGGTCCATCGCATAACAGATGCTCCTTGGAACAATGGGTGGTTATCGATCAGGGCATTCCTTCATCCCAGCGGCGCGCGACGGCTTCCGCCTCAGCATCGACCGCTTCGGCCGAAATCGCCAGCGGGACGGTCGCGCCGGCGGCCGGTCGCTGAAATTGCCGTTCTACTTCGGCGATTTCGCGCTTCGCTTGGGCAAGTTCGCTGTCAAAATAATTCCAGTCGGCGATCCGCGCGTGCGGCTCGTCGTCGATGGTCGCCGGTTGCACAGGCAACGCCGCAGCCACCTGCTCACGTTGATCGCTTTTCGTCTTTTCGTTATCCGGATCTTTGGCAGGCCACGCGTAAACCGCGATCACCAGGCCGACCAGCGCGGGAGCGGCCGCGAGCAGGGCGCGACCGAGCATTCGTCTCGTGCGCCGACGTTTCGCGCGCCGCGGCCGCGCCGGTCGCGGCGACCGATCGGGATGTTGCAAATGGGCCAAGTGGCGCTCCAGCAGATCGGCCAGCTCTCCGGCCGATTGAAATCGCTCGGCGGGACGTTTGGCATGCAGCGTTTCGACGATTTCGGCAAACCAGGCGGGAATGTCGGGATTGGTTTCGCGAATGGGCCGGGGCGTGTCTTCGCACAGCCGCCGCCAGACACCCAAAAACGTCTCGGCGCGAAACGGCGAACGGCCCGTCGCCATGGCATAGAGCACGCTACCCAGGCTGAACAAGTCAGAGCGGTGGTCGGCCGGTTCGCCGCGGGCCTGCTCGGGCGCCATGTACTGCGGTGTGCCCGCCACCACGCCGCTTTGCGTCTGGCTGGCGTCGTCGATGGTGCGGGCCAATCCAAAGTCGGTGATCTTGACGCGCTCGACGCCGTTTTCGAGCAGAATGTTGGCCGGCTTGACATCGCGGTGAACCAACCCCTGAGCGTGGGCGGCTGCCAGCCCGGCGGCCACCTGCATGCCAATGCGAAGCAGCTCTTTCAGCTCCAGCGGCCCTTGCCGATCGAGCCGTTCCTGCAACGAGCAGCCGGCAATGTAAGGCATCACCAGGTAAGGCAGTCCGTCGTTCTCGGCCACCGCGTGGATGGCCACGACGTGGTCGTGAACGACCGCCGCGGCGGCCTGGGCTTCGCGAGCGAAGCGTCGCCGCGCGGCGCCACTTGCGGCCAGGTGTGGCGCCAGCACCTTGACCGCCACAAAGCGATTCAGCGCCGGGTCGAACGCCTTCAGCACCACGCCAAAGCCCCCGGCGCCGATCACATCGCTCACCTGGTAGGGACCAAGCCGGCCGAGGAAGGCGGCATCGTCGCTGGGCGCGAGAAACCCGAGCCACGGCAGCCGCCCCAGCGGTTGCTGTGCGGCACGGCTGTCGGCGGCGAATGCGTCGCGCGTGACATCGTCGTTCGTCCTGGTGGCCAGGTGCGATTGCGCCTTTCGCCACCACTCGCGTCCGGCGGCCAGCGATTCGAGCTGCGTGCGGCATTCGTCACACTGTTCGAGATGGCTGGCCAGTTCGTGATGCGCCTCGTCGCGCAGCCGGTCGTCAAGCGCCAGCTTCAACCGCGCCAGGTCGCAAGAAAATCGGGGGGAAACCATGACCGTCACTCCGCGCGATTGCTGCCTTCGACTGCTTCGATTTTTTCACGCAGCCGCGCCATCACTCGGCTGCGCGCGATGTAAACGGCTCCGACGCTCATCTGCAATTCTTCGGCTGCTTGTTGGGGCTTCTGTCCCTCGACGCCGGTCAGCCAAAAAGCCCGCCAGGTGGCCTCGCGAAACTCCGCCCGTACTTGCTCGGCGGCCCAATGAAAAAGCTGCCGCTCATACTGAAGATCGAGCAGCCGCGATTCTTCGTCTTCGGCCGGCTGCTCTTCGAGCAGTCGCCGCGCGTCGCTGGCGCCGGTGGCGTTAAACTGGCGTTGTCGCGCCCGGAGCGTGTTGATCATCACGTTCCGCGCGATCTGGAACAGCCAGGGCCGAAACGCCCCGCGATCGGGCCGGGCTTGCCACCGCTCGATCGCTTTGGAGGTGGCCTGAAACACCTCTTGGCACAGATCGGCGGCGTCGGCGTCTTGAAACCCCCGCCGCCGCGCCTGACGATAGATCAGCGGCTCGTAAATCTCCATAAACTCACGCCACGCCTGCTCGTCAGACGGCTGGACGAGCCGGGCCAGCAAGCTGTAGCGGGTTGTCGGGCTGCTTTCCATCGGGGCGGTTCCCTATGCCTATCGTTATAGACAACCGCCCGCCGAAAATCTTTCACTTCGGGACGACATCAGAATCGACACTAGCCTCCGCGGGCGGATTCGTGTTAGGCTCACGGAAAATGGATAAGACAAAGGAGCCACCACGTCATGGCAGTCGCCAGCACCGCCGAGATCACCCAAAACCCAGAGCGCGCGGCGTTTGATCGGCTCAGGTCAGCCGCTGCACACCACCCGCTCTTCTTGCATGGCGACGCCGGCGTGGTATTGGGGAGGCTGCCTGCTGAATCGATCGATTGCTGCATGACCAGTCCGCCGTATTGGGGCCAACGCAGTTATGCTGGCGGCGGTATGGGCCTCGAATCGCGATATGAAGACTATGTCCGCCGCCTCGTTTCAATCTTTGACCAAGTGAAGAGGGTCTTGAAACGAACCGGTTCGT